>NZ_BCBG01000011.1:0-183187 GCF_001320485.1 Pseudomonas sp. NBRC 111130 | reverse complement strand
TTCCAACAATCCTGGTCAAATCCTGTGTCCCGACCCCCTCGCCAGATCATCAAAGAACTGCCCGAGCCATTCGGGTAACGACTTGGAAGCCACTGTCACAGGATTCGGGATGCTTGAACTAGTTGCCGCGTTTATCTGCCTCACCACCCTCCTCACCTATGTGAATTACCGTTTCATCGGCCTGCCACCCGCCATCGGCGTAATGGTCACGGCGTTACTGTTCTCCCTCATCCTGCAGGGCCTGAGCCTGATCGGCTTCCCCGGCCTGGAAGAACGCGTCGAAGGCCTGATGAACCAGATCGATTTCAACGACCTGCTGATGCACTGGATGCTGGCCTTCCTGCTGTTCGCCGGGGCACTGCACGTCAACCTCAGCGACCTGCGCAGCTACCGCTGGCCGATTGGCCTGCTGGCCACCCTGGGCGTGCTGATCGCCACCGTGGTGATCGGCTACCTGTCGCACTGGGTGTTCGCCCTGTTCGGCTGGCAGGTGCCGCTGATCTACTGCCTGTTGTTCGGCGCGCTGATCTCCCCGACCGACCCGATCGCGGTGCTGGGTGCGCTGCGCACCGCCAACGCCTCCAAGCCATTGAAGACCACCATCGTCGGCGAATCGTTGTTCAACGACGGTACCGCGGTCGTGGTGTTCACCGTTTTGCTGGGCATCATTCAGCTGGGCGAAACGCCGAGCGTCACCGACACCGCCCTGTTGTTCGCCCGCGAAGCCATCGGCGGGGTGCTGTTCGGCGGTGTGATCGGCTATGCCACCTACCGCATGATCAAGAGCGTCGAGCAGTATCAGGTCGAGGTCATGCTGACCCTGGCACTGGTGATCGGTGGCTCGGCGATGTGCTACGAGCTGCATGTTTCAGCACCGATCGCCATGGTGGTGGCGGGGCTGATCATCGGCAACCTGGGCCGCAACCTGGCGATGAACGACATGACCCGCCGCTATATGGACGGCTTCTGGGAACTGATCGACGACATGCTCAATGCCCTGCTGTTCGCCTTGATTGGCCTGGAGCTGTTGCTGCTGCCGTTCAACTGGCTGCACCTGGCGGCGGGTGGTGTGCTGGCGCTGGCAGTGCTGCTCTCGCGGCTACTGACCGTAGCCCCAGCGATCGTGCTGTTGCGGCGCTGGCGGCCGGTGCCCCAAGGCACCATCCGTGTGCTGACCTGGGGCGGCCTGCGGGGAGGCGTGTCGGTTGCACTGGCGCTGTCGCTGCCAATGGGCGACGAACGCGACCTGCTGCTATCGATCACCTACATCGTGGTGTTGTCGTCGATCCTGGTGCAGGGTTTGAGCATCGGACGCGTGGTGCGCAAGGTCAGCGTACAGCCTTGAAAACGCTGGGGCCGCCCTGCGGCCCCAGCGTCATTCGACTGCGGAGTCCGGGAACTGGTCCTGGATATACTTGATTTCGGTCCGCCCATGGGCCGCCGGCAGGCCATCCTCACCCAGGTTGACGAAAACCATCTTGTCGACCGTCAGAATGCTCTTGCGGGTGATCTTGTTGCGCACTTCACACTTGAGGGTGATCGAGGTGCGGCCGAACTCGGTGGCGGTGATGCCCAGCTCGATGATGTCGCCCTGGCGCGAGGCGCTGACGAAGTTGATCTCCGACATGTACTTGGTCACCACGCGCTGGTTGCCTAGCTGGACGATCGCGTAGATTGCCGCTTCTTCGTCGATCCAGCGCAGCAGGCTGCCGCCGAACAGCGTGCCGTTGGGGTTGAGGTCTTCGGGTTTAACCCACTTGCGGGTGTGAAAGTTCATCTGTACTCCTGACCGGCTTGGCTAACGTGAAGTAATGATGGCAGAGCGGCCGCCACCACTCCATTGAACATCGACTATCGTCGCGATAAATCGACAGAAAGCCTTGGGTGTGTCACACAGCCACGGCTATAATCGCAGCCGTTCTCATGGCTGCCCGCAGTGGCGGCCATCCCGCCACCCATCCGAGGGGCGCTGCAGCAGGCTCGGCCTGTCAGGCTCGGTTGGGGCGTTGTCCGCTGAAGCGGACGCTCAACGCACAACGGCGCCCATTCGCACACTACGAATGGAGGCTCTCATGAGCGCTGTACACACGCCTGCTGGTTTTTCCGATTTCAAGGTCGCCGACATTTCCCTGGCCGACTGGGGCCGCAAGGAAGTCATCATCGCCGAATCGGAAATGCCCGCACTGATGGGCCTGCGCCGCAAGTATCAAGCCGAGCAACCGCTCAAGGGCGCGAAGATCATCGGCTGCATCCACATGACCATCCAGACCGCCGTGCTGATCGAAACCCTGGTCGCACTGGGCGCCGAAGTCCGCTGGTCGTCGTGCAACATCTTCTCCACCCAGGACCAGGCCGCTGCCGCCATCGCCGCCGCCGGCATTCCTGTATTCGCCTGGAAAGGTGAAACCGAGCAGGAATACGAGTGGTGCATCGAGCAGACCATCCTGAAGGATGGCCAGCCTTGGGACGCCAACATGGTGCTGGACGACGGTGGTGACCTGACCGAAATCCTGCACAAGAAATACCCGGCCATGCTGGAAAAGATCCACGGCGTGACCGAAGAAACCACCACCGGCGTGCACCGCCTGCTGGACATGCTGGCCAAAGGCGAGCTGAAAGTCCCGGCGATCAACGTCAACGACTCGGTCACCAAGAGCAAGAACGACAACAAGTACGGCTGCCGTCACAGCCTGAACGATGCCATCAAGCGCGGCACCGACCACCTGCTGTCGGGCAAGCAAGCGCTGGTCATCGGCTACGGTGACGTGGGCAAGGGCTCGGCCCAGTCGCTGCGTCAGGAAGGCATGATCGTCAAGGTCACCGAAGTTGACCCGATCTGCGCCATGCAGGCCTGCATGGACGGCTTCGAAGTCGTTTCGCCATTCAAGGACGGTATCAACACCGGTACCGAAGCCGGCATCAACGCCGACCTGCTGGGCCGCATCGACCTGATCGTCACCACCACCGGCAACGTCAACGTCTGCGACGCCAACATGCTCAAGGCCCTGAAGAAGCGTGCCGTGGTCTGCAACATCGGCCACTTCGACAACGAGATCGACACCGCCTTCATGCGCAAGAACTGGGCATGGGAAGAGGTCAAGCCGCAGGTTCACAAGATTCACCGCACCGGCGCGGGTACTTTTGACCCGCAGAACGACGATTACCTGATCCTGCTGGCCGAAGGCCGCCTGGTGAACCTGGGTAACGCCACTGGCCACCCGAGCCGCATCATGGACGGTTCGTTCGCCAACCAGGTGCTGGCACAGATCTTCCTGTTCGAGCAGAAGTTCGCCGAACTGCCAGCTGCCAAGAAGGCCGAGCGCCTGACCGTGGAAGTGCTGCCGAAGAAACTCGACGAAGAAGTGGCCCTGGAAATGGTCCGCGGCTTCGGTGGCGTGGTCACCCAGCTGACCCCGCAACAGGCCGAGTACATCGGTGTGACCGTCGAAGGCCCGTTCAAGCCGGACGCCTACCGCTACTAAGCGGCAGGCTTGAAGCGACACGCTTCAACGCCGAAACCTGAACGATGCCCAAGCCAGATCGGCCATCACCGATCTGGCTTTTACTTGCAGCTTGCTGCTTGAGGCTTGCTGCTCGAGGAACGCCAGATGTCCCAAGATCGCCGTTACAGTTTCGAGTTCTTCCCAACCAAGACCGACGCCGGTCACGAAAAGCTGATGGGCGTGGCCCGCCAGCTGGCCGCGTACAATCCGGACTTCTTCTCTTGCACCTACGGTGCCGGTGGCTCGACCCGCGACCGCACACTGAACACCGTGCTGCAGCTGGAAAGCGAAGTGAAGGTCCCTGCCGCACCGCACCTGTCCTGCGTGGGTGACACCAAGGACGAGCTGCGCGCCCTGCTGGCCGAATACAAGGCCGCCGGCATCAAGCGCATCGTCGCCCTGCGTGGCGACCTGCCGTCGGGCATGGGGATGGCCAGTGGCGAGCTGCGCTATGCCAGCGACCTGGTCGAGTTCATCCGCCAGGAAACCGGCGACCACTTTCACCTGGAAGTAGCGGCCTATCCGGAAATGCACCCACAGGCGCGCAACTTCGAGGCCGACCTGGGCAACTTCGTGCACAAGGTCAAGGCCGGTGCCGATAGCGCCATCACCCAGTACTTCTTCAACGCCGACAGCTACTTCTACTTCGTCGAGCGGGCGCAGAAGATGGGCGTGGACATCCCGGTGGTGCCCGGCATCATGCCGATCACCAACTACAGCAAACTGGCGCGTTTCTCCGATGCGTGCGGCGCCGAGATCCCGCGCTGGATTCGCAAGCAGCTGGAAGCCTACGGCGACGATACGGCGAGCATCCAGGCCTTTGGCGAAGAAGTCATCACCCGCATGTGCGAACAACTGCTGCAAGGCGGCGCACCGGGCCTGCACTTCTACACCCTCAACCAGGCCGAGGCGAGCCTGGCGATCTGGAACAATCTGAAACTGCCACGCTGAAACTTTTTGGCGTCATCAAATTCTCAAACAATTAAGGCTTTAGTCGTAGACTAGGGCCTTATTTATTTTGTGGCTTTGATAGGTGTCGTCTGCAATGCAACATTTTCTGCCATCTCGCCCTCAGCTCGTCTACTTGGCGTTCGGCCCGGCCACCTATCATCAGGAAGCCTGCTTTAGCATCGTCAGCGCTATTGCGAATCTGGGGGGCAATACCAACCTGGCCATCGACATCCAGGTCTATACCGACAAAGCCGAGCCTTACGCAAAACTGCCCGTAACCGTTCATCTGCTTGACGAGGCCACCCGCAAGGCCTGGAACCAGCCCCACGGTTACCACTTCCGCAGCAAGCACGTGCTGTTGCGCCAAGTGCTGCAGCAACACCCCCAGGCCGTGCTGATCGACACCGATACCTTCTTCCGCAAGTCGCCGCTGCAACTGTTCCAGCGGGTCAAGCCAGGCACGCTGCTGTGCAATGCCATTGGCGCGCGCTACGGCGCGAACCAGCAGTGCCTGCTGTACAAGAATCTGCTCGGCATTCTCGAATCACGTGGCCTGGCCGATTGCCAGATGCCGTTGGTCAACTCGGGCGTGATCGGCCTGTGCGCCGAGAACAGCGACGTGCTGGACCGCTCGATTGCCATGATGGACGAGTTCTACCCATTGGCCCGCACTGCCTACACCCTGGAAGAGTTCTGCCTGGCGGTGGCCGCTTACCGCAAGATGGAATTGGCCGAATGCACCGACGTCATTCATCACTACTGGAGCCGCAAGGCCCAGTTCCGCGCCAAGATCCAGGCCTGGCTGGGTAAGCACGGCCATAACCCACTGGGGCCGGCGGCGCTTGCCGATGTGGCACTGGTCAACGACCAGCTGCCACGCCCTCCGACCTTGCAGCGTCTGGGTTACAAAGCCTTGAGCCTGACCATGCCCAGCCGCGAGCGCCAGTTCGTGCGCGAACTGCTGTATGGCTGCTACCCCTACCCCAACGAGTTCGATCGCGCTTGTGCAACGGCCTGGTGGGACAAGGCGCTGGAGAACTTCAACGAACGCCATGGGCGCATCGAGCCCGAGCAATTGCGTCAGTGCCTGCGCCACCCGAGCCTGCGCCTGTCACTGGGCGGCCGGCGCAAGGATATCGAGGCGCACCTGCTGCGTTCTTCCGATCGCTGAGGCCTGAAACAGGGGCTTGATCTTCACTGGCCTTACCCTTGGCGAGCACGTGATCCCGCGCCACGCCACGCATCGCCCATTTGCGGTGCCCCCTACTGCTTACGATGCTGGCAGTCTTGCCGGCACCGTTGAGCAGCAGGAAAGCAGCACGCGGCGTCAGCTCTGTTATACTCGGGCCTTCCCGCCCGGCTCACGCCCGGACGCTCGGCCTCGCAACAGGCATCCCGATCGGCATCGACGCCCCTTGGCGTCCACCCTCCGCTTCCCGGATGCGCAGTGAAAGCCCAGCTGGACCGGACGCGATCGCATCCCTTGGATGCCCGTCGCGCCAGGCAGAACATCCCAACGGGCCCAGCCCACACGAGAACAGGATTGCCCATGTCCTTTGCTTCCCTCGGTCTCTCCGAGGCTCTTGTCCGCGCTATCGAGGCTGCGGGCTACACCCAGCCGACCCCGGTGCAACAGCGGGCCATTCCCGCCGTGTTGCAAGGCCGCGACCTGATGGTTGCCGCACAGACTGGTACTGGTAAAACCGGCGGCTTCGCCTTGCCGATCCTTGAGCGCCTGTTCCCGGCCGGCCACCCCGACAAATCCCAGCGTCATGGCCCACGCCAGCCGCGTGTCCTGGTCCTGACCCCAACCCGCGAGCTCGCCGCCCAGGTACACGACAGCTTCAAGGTGTACGCCCGCGACCTGCCACTGGTCAGCGCCTGCATCTTCGGCGGCGTCGGCATGAACCCGCAGATCCAGGCCATCGCCAAGGGTGTCGACGTGCTCGTCGCCTGCCCGGGGCGCCTGCTAGACCTGGCCGGCCAAGGCAAGGTCGACCTGGCCCACGTTGAAATCCTGGTCCTCGACGAAGCCGACCGCATGCTCGACATGGGCTTCATCCATGACGTGAAGAAGGTCCTTGCCCGCCTGCCGGCCAAGCGCCAGAACCTGCTGTTCTCGGCGACCTTCTCCAAAGACATCACCGACCTCGCCGACAAGCTCCTGCACAACCCGGAGCGTATCGAGGTCACCCCGCCAAACACCACCGTCGAGCGTATCGAGCAGCGCGTCTACCGGCTGCCCGCCAGCCACAAACGCGCCCTGCTGGCGCATTTGATCACGCTGGGCGCCTGGGAGCAGGTTCTGGTATTCACCCGCACCAAGCACGGCGCCAACCGCCTGGCCGAGTACCTGGAAAAGCACGGCCTGACCGCTGCCGCTATCCACGGCAACAAGAGCCAGAACGCCCGCACCAAGGCCTTGGCCGACTTCAAGGCCAACAGCGTACGCGTGCTGGTGGCCACCGACATCGCCGCCCGAGGCCTGGACATCGACCAGCTGCCCCACGTGGTCAACTTCGAGCTGCCGAACGTCGAGGAAGACTACGTGCACCGCATCGGCCGTACCGGCCGTGCCGGGCGCTCGGGCGAGGCCATTTCGATGGTTGCGCCGGATGAAGAAAAGCTGCTCAAGAGCATCGAGCGGGTCACCAAGCAGAAGATCCCGGATGGCGACCTGATGGGCTTCGACGCCAGCCAGGTAGAAGCTGAAAAGCCTGAAGTGCGCGAACGCCAGCAGAACAGCGGCCGCGGCGGTCGCAACCAGCAGGCTCGCGGCGAAGGCGGCAAAGATGCCAATGGCGGCCGCAAGGACAAGGGCAAGGATAAAGGCAAGGCCAAGCCGCAGGCTGCGGACAAGCCGGCCGACAAGGAAAAGTCTGGCGACAAGCAACAGCAGCAACGCAAGCCGCGTGACAAGAAGCCGCGCCAGCAACAGCAGACCAGCAACAGCCCTATCCCGAAACCGGCTGCCGACCGAGATCCAGAGGAGTTCCTGGACGACGATATCGACAACTTCGGGAACCGCGCCGACTACGTCAGCCCTTACCAGAACGCTAAGGGCCAAGGCCGCAACCGCCGTCCGGGTGGTGCAGGTCAAGGCCAGGGCCAGAGCCAAGGCGCAAGCCAGCGCAGCAACAACGGTGGTGGCCAAGGCCGCAACACTGGCGGCCAGCAGCGCAGCGGCAGTGGCGAAAAGCGCCCACGCAACAGCAACGGTGGTGGTGGTGCACGTCGTGACAACAATGGCGCGGGCCGCAACCGTTCGGCCGGGCGTAACGATGCATCGCGCCAGGAGCCGGCAGTACGCAGCCCCCGCGAACAGCACCAGCCCGTGATCATCCGCAAGGAATCCAAGCTCGACCGTTACCCGACGCCAGAGCAGTTGGATGAGCTGCCGAGCCGCCCGCGTGGTGAGCGACCTGCGCTGCTCACCCGCAAAGGCTGAGTTCATGCATCAGGCATAAAAAAACGCCGCCCAATGGGCGGCGTTTTTTATTGCCTGTTCAGCAATATCACTTCTGCTGAACACCTTCGAACACAAAGTACAGCTCAACTTTCTCGGACAGCGGGCCGAGGTCCATGGATTTCGGCGCGAAATCCTTGCGGTTGATATCGAGCTTGCCCTCGAAGCCGGCACGGTAGCCGCCCCATGGGTCCTTGCCTTCACCAATGAAGGTGGCCTTGATCACCACCGGCTTGGTCACGCCAGTCAGGGTCAGATCACCGGCGACATCGGCAGTCAGTTGACCTTCGGCGTTCTTGCCGGTCGGGGTCACCTTGGTCGACTTGAAGGTGGCAGTGGGGTACTTGGCTACGTCAAGGAAGTCCTTGCTCTTGATGTGCTTGTCCCGCTCGGCGTGGTTGGTATCTACGCTCACAGTCTTGAGGGTGACATCGATCTTGCTGGCTTCAGGCTTGGCCGGGTCCCAGCTGAAGTTACCATCCCAGTCCTTGAAGGTACCGGTGATGAAGCTGTAGCCCAGGTGGCTGATCTTGAAATCAACGAACGCGTGCTGGCCTTCCTTGTCGATCTTGTACTCGGCAGCCATGGCCTGGCCGGCGGAGAACAGAGCGGTACCGAGCGCCAGAGCGGCAAAAGTCTTTTTCAACATCCTTACTTCCTTCCTATGCAATTGAGGTTGAGAGTCAAGCTTTGCGGCCCAGCATGCGGGTCAGGGTCGCGTCACGGTCGATGTAATGGTGTTTCAGGGCCGCCAGGGCATGCAGCACGGCGAAGATCACCAGGCCCCATGCCAACCACAGGTGAATCACGCCGGCGACGTCCGCTTGGTCGGGCAGGTCGCTGATCAGCGCCGGCACGTCAAACAGGCCGAACACCGGAATGCCGACGCCGTCGGCAGTGGAAATCAGGTAACCGGCGATCATCACCGCAAACAGCCCGAGGTACAGCGCCAGGTGCCCCAGCTTGGCCGCCACGCGGGTGAATGCCCCGTGGTTGGCCGGTGCCGGCGGTGGCGGACTGATGAAACGCCAGACCACACGCAACAGCATCACCGCCAGCAATACCAGGCCGATGCTCTTGTGCAGGTCAGGGCCGGCCTTGCGCCAAGGGTCGTAGTAGCCGAGATCGACCATCCACAGGCCCAGGCCGAACAGGCCGAAGACTGCCAGTGCAACGCCCCAGTGCAGGACGATGCTGACCACGCCATAGCGAGAAGGTGAATTGCGCAATTGCATGATGACGTAGTTCCCCGTGAAAGCTGTGCACAGACTAGCGCGTAACGTATCGAAGAAAAGCTTAAAAAACTGCTTTGGATTATCGAGAAATACGATGAATAGTGTGTAAGTTACCTATTAAGGAAACATTAACAATAGGCGGAGAGTTCGTGGTTGCCAGTAACGGCCTTTTCGCGGACACGCCCGCTCCCTGTAAGAGCAGGTCTACCCGCGAGAGGCCGTTACAGGATTCAGTTGGCCTTGGCCTGATTATTGTTCACCGCCTTCTTCACCGGCTCGGATTTGACCGTGGCTTTTTTAGGCTCGACGGCCTTTTTCGTCTGTTTGGCCGCAGGCTTGTGTGCCGGTGCATGCTTGGCCGGTACCGGCTTGGCTGGCGCAGCCTTCGTCGCGGCGGGCTTGGCTGGCTCTTCCTTGGCGATTTCAGCAGGGGCAGGCGCTACAGGGGCTGCTGCGGGTGCCGGTGCTGGCGCGCCTGCCTCAACCTTGGGCTCCACCTTGGCAACCGGCGCAGCCTTGACCTCAGGCTTGTCGGAACCACCGAACAGGCGCGAGAAGAAACCGCCGCCATTGTCCTTCTTCGCCACAGCGGCACCGGCTGTCGCCGCTGCCGCGACGGTCGCAGCCTTGGCCGGGTCGAACGACTTGCCGGCAAGCAAGTCCTGCACCTGGCCGGCAGCACGCTGGCCGCTGCGCAGGGCGCCTTCGAGGGTGCCTGGGTAGAGCGCATCGGTGTGCTCACCGGCAAAGGTGATGCGCTGCACCGGGCGCTCCCACAGGCGCCAGTACTTGCTGATCTGCCCTGGGCCGTATGCCAGGTAGGCGCCACCGGTGCCGGCATCGATGCTGTAACGCTTGACCTCATAACCGGTAAACGCACCGCGAGCCTGTGGATAGAACGCATGCAGGCGGATCAGCACCTGGTCGACCATCTGTTTGTCGCCGAACGCCTGCAGCAGCCGCGCATTGTCACCCGACAGGTTGATCACCACGTTGGCACCGCCCTTGAGCGCCGGCTCGATCCACAGCATGCCGAGGCCGGCGTTACTGAAGATCTCGCCCGACATGCGCGCGCGGCTTTCCCAAACAGGTTGCTTGAACTTGAGCATCAGCTGGTCACGCCAGCCGTAGTTGGTGCCCTTGAGCGCCGCCATATGCTGGGTGTCCAGGCCTGGGGTGATCTGAATCTTGGCCAGCGCCCGCAGAGGAACCGCCATCACCAGGTAATCGGCCTTGTAGTCGGTGCTGCCGACCTTGACGCTGACGCCGTCCTTGTCCTGCACGATCGCCGTGACCGGCGAGCTGGTCTTGATGGTCTTCAGTTGCTTGACGAATGCCTGGGCCAGCACCGGGCTGCCGCCTGGCAGGCGCGCGGCACGCAGGTCGCGATCACTGACGCCGCGGTAGACGCGGTTCTGCTGAGCGAAGTAGAGCAGCGACAGGCGCGATGGCTCGTCGTAGCGGGTACGGATCTGCTGGTTGATCAACTGCCGTGCGGTGGCCGGCAATTGCAGCTTGTCGAGCCAGGTGGCGACGTTGATCTGGTCCAGGGCGAACAGGGTGCTGTTCGCCTGCGGGTTGAGCGGGTCATCGATCGAACGGGCCAGGTCGTCGAGGGTCTTTTCGTAGCGCTTGAGGGCCTCGGCGGTAGCCGGCTGCTTGGTGGTCAGGTCGGCGGCGCTGAAGTACTCGCCGTCGATCAGGTAGCCAGGGGTACGGACGAACTCCGGAGCGGGCAGTGTTTCAAGCTTGAAACGGTCAAGGTACTGGTTCAGCACCGGCTGGGCCTTGGCGTTACCGATCCATTCGCTGGTGGCCAGGCCCGAACGGCCACCCATGCCTGACTTGGCCTCCAGCAGGGTGACCTGCCAACCCTTGTTCTGCAGTTCATAGGCCGCAGTCAGGCCAGCCAGGCCGCCACCCACGACGATTGCCGAAGGTGTCTTGTCCTTTGCCAGCGCGGCGCCGCTGGACACACCGATCAATACCAACGCGCACAGGCGCACCCAAGCAGCAGCCATGTCGGCGAACTCCGAGTTGAAATAGCAGGGATGGGAAGAGGCGGGAATGCCCCGAGAGTCGATGCGCTAAGAATACGTCAGGTATCTGGACCCTGCCAGCACGGCGACATCAAGTGCCTCTGGCAACTGGCATTTTTGTCAGTAGCCAGGCTTCTGGCCATTAGGCGAAGCTGGCTGAAAAAACCGACAAAAGGAGCTGCGCCATGACCTATGTGGAGCATTTCGCACAGGTAGAAAGGCAATTCTTGTGGCACAACCAGACGGTACGCACCCCCTCAGGCCTGAAAATCCGCTCCAACGGTACGTCATGGACCGGCCTGCATGAAGCCTTCAAAGGCGATGAAGGCACCGAGCTGGTGATTGGCGAGCACAGTGACGTGGAAATCACCTTCAACCAGGAAGTCGAATGCCTGCGGCTGGAGTATTACGTCGTCAGCGACCAGCACTTCGACGATGTGCAGGTGCTGCTGGATACCGATGGCTACGACATGGAACTGATCGCCCCGATACCGCGCAATTTCTACTGGCTCACCCTGTCCGGCAGCGGCTATACCGACTTCAGGCCGGGCCCGATCTCCACCCAACCCTATCATCAGCTCATCGAGGGACCCTTCCGTCGCCTGACCATATCCACTTCACAGGCTGGCACCGTACATATTCGCAAGCTGGAATGGACCCGCACCTGCCGTCATTGACCACTAGCGGTTGTCCTGCCCCCTGGCTTTGCTTAGGCTTACGCGGTCAAAGCAGGCAGTAAGCCAGGAGAAGTGCCCATGGGCCTCAACGATCAGTGGATGCAACGCGACCTCAAGGTCTTGTGGCACCCCTGCACCCAGATGAAAGACCACGAGCAGCTGCCACTGATCCCGATCCGGCGTGGTGAAGGCGTGTGGCTCGAGGACTTCGACGGCAAACGCTACCTGGATGCCGTGAGCAGCTGGTGGGTCAACGTGTTCGGCCATGCCAACCCGCGCATCAACCAGCGCATCAAGGATCAGGTCGACCAGCTGGAGCATGTCATCCTCGCCGGCTTCAGCCATCAACCGGTGATCGAGCTGTCCGAACGCCTGGTCGCCATGACCCCCGCCGGGCTCGACCGGGTGTTCTACGCCGACAACGGCTCGTCGTGCATCGAAGTGGCGTTGAAGATGAGCTTCCATTACTGGCAGAACATCGGCAAACCGGCGAAAAAGCGCTTCGTGACGCTGACCAACAGCTACCACGGCGAGACCATTGCCGCGATGTCGGTCGGCGACGTGCCCCTGTTCACCGAAACCTACAAGGCACTGCTGCTCGACACCATCAAGGTGCCAAGCCCCGACTGCTACCTGCGCCCCGAGGGCATGAGCTGGGAAGAGCACTCGCGCAACATGTTCGCCGCCATGGAACAGACCCTGGCCGAGCATCACGAAACCCTCTCGGCAGTGATCATCGAACCGCTGATCCAGGGTGCTGGAGGCATGCGCATGTATCACCCGGTGTACCTCAAGCTGCTGCGCGAAGCCTGTGACCGTTATGACGTGCACCTGATCCATGACGAGATCGCCGTTGGTTTCGGCCGCACCGGCACGATGTTCGCCTGCGAGCAGGCCGGCATCCGCCCGG
Source organism: Pseudomonas sp. NBRC 111130 (assembly GCF_001320485.1). Classification (NCBI taxonomy): domain Bacteria; kingdom Pseudomonadati; phylum Pseudomonadota; class Gammaproteobacteria; order Pseudomonadales; family Pseudomonadaceae; genus Pseudomonas; species Pseudomonas sp. NBRC 111130. Next base: position 170,406 of record NZ_BCBG01000011.1, on the reverse strand, counting down.
ACTTCCTGTGCCTGTCCAAGGCCCTGACCGGTGGCTACCTGCCGCTGGCCGCCTGCCTGACCACCGACAAGGTGTACCAGGCCTTCTACGACGATTACCCGACCCTGCGCGCGTTTCTCCACTCGCACAGCTACACCGGCAACCCGCTGGCCTGCGCCGCGGCCCTGGCGACGCTGGACATCTTCGAGCAGGACAATGTGATCGAGGCCAACAAGGCCCTGGCCACGCGCATGGCCAGCGCCACCGCGCACCTGGCCGATCACGCCCACGTCGCCGAGATCCGCCACACCGGCATGGCCCTGGCCATCGAGATGGTCCAGGACAAGGCGACCAAGGCTGCCTACCCGTGGCAGGAGCGTCGTGGCCTGAAAGTGTTCGAGCACGCCCTGACCCGCGGCGCCTTGCTGCGCCCGCTAGGTAGCGTGGTGTACTTCCTGCCGCCGTACGTAATCACCCCGGAGCAGATCGACTTCCTCGCCGAAGTGGCCAGCGAAGGCATCGACATCGCCACCCGCGACAGCGTCAGCGTCGCCGTACCGGCCAACTTCCACCCCGACTTCCGCGACCCGGGCTAAATCCGACCGTTCGCCATACCACTTTCCCTGTGGGAGCGGGCATGCCCGCGAACAAGGGCGAAGCCCTTGCCAGGCACCGCGGTGCCTAATTCGCGGGCACGCCCGCTCCCACAGGGGATCTATGTCTCTCTTATACCGAGCAAACCCATGAGACTGTCCCGCTTCTTCATCGACGCCCCCCTGAGCCTGGGCGAGCACGACCTGCCCGAAGCCCAGGCCCACTACATCGGCCGCGTCCTGCGCATGGCCCCTGGCGACGCCGTGCAACTGTTCGATGGCAGTGGCCAGGAATACCTCGGCCAACTGCTCGAGGTCGGCAAGAAGACGGTACGCGTCAACCTCGACCAGGCCCTGGCCGGCCAGCCCGACTCACCGCTTCACGTCCACCTCGGCCAAGGCCTGTCCCGCGGCGAGCGCATGGATTGGGCGATCCAGAAGGCCACCGAGCTTGGCGCCAACGCAATCACCCCGATTGTCAGCGAACGCTGTGAAGTGCGCCTGAAGGACGAACGTGCCGACAAGCGCCTGGCCCACTGGCGCCAGGTGGCAATCAGTGCCTGCGAACAATGCGGCCGCTCGACCCTGCCGGTCATTCATCCACCGGTGACCCTGGCCGAATGGCTCAAGGGCACCGAAGCCGACCTCAAGCTGGTGCTGCACCCGGTCGCCGCGCCATTGACCAGCCATGACAAGCCGGCAACGCTGGCGTTCCTGATCGGCCCGGAAGGCGGCCTGAGCGAGGCGGAAGTCGATCAGGCCAAGGCTGCGGGCTTCCATGCCGCACGCCTCGGGCCGCGGGTATTGCGTACCGAGACAGCGCCGGTGGTGGCGCTGTCGGTAGCGCAGCAGTTGTGGGGTGATTTTTCGTAAACAAAAAGCTAACGCACGTACAGCGACACCGCCACGAAGTGCATCAGGCTGCCGACAATCACGAACAGGTGCCAGATGCCATGTGCATGGCGTAAGCGGCTGTCGAGGGCGAAGAAAATGATGCCGACGGTGTAGAACACGCCGCCGGCCGCCAGCCAGGTGAAGCCGGCAGTACCGAGGCTGTTCAGCAGCGGCTTCACCGCCACCAGCACGATCCAGCCCATCAGCGCATAGATGATGATCGACAGGATACGCGCTTCCGAGCGCGGCTTGATCTCTTGCAGCATGCCGATCACCGCCAGGCCCCAGACCACGCCGAACAGGCTCCAGCCCCAGGGCCCGCGCAGGCTGACCAGGCAGAACGGGGTGTAGCTGCCGGCGATCAGCAGGTAGATCGACAGGTGATCGAGCTTGCGCATGATCACCTTCGCCCGCCCGCGGGTGCTGTGATAGAGGGTGGAGATGCTGTAGAGCAACAGCAAGGTGCTGCCGTAGATGGAGAAACTGACGATCTTCCAGGGGTCGCCCTGCAGGCCAGCAGCGACGATCAGCCAGATGGCACCGATACAGGCCAGGACGGCACCGACCAGGTGGGTCCAGGCATTGAAGCGTTCACCGTAGTACATGCAAACACAGACCTCCTGAGGTGGGCTGGGTTCCTGAGTCATCCTGTTCCGGCCTCTTCGCGGGCATGCCCGCTCCCACAGGGATCGCACATGTTTCAAGGGCAGTGCAGTACCTGTGAGAGCGGGTTTACCCGCGAAAGGGCCATGAGCCCGAACATCCTACCCAAGCACAGGTTGCAGTTCAGCGTCACGCACCAGCCTTTCCAGCCCGACCAGGTCCGGCACACGCGCCACTTGCTCGCCTACCTGCACCGCCGCCAGCTCCAGGCTGCCCAACGGCACATCCACATAGTTGAGCTGACTGTCCAGTTTGCACGAGCGCGGAATGTCCTGCAGCAGCACTGCCAGGTAGCGCAAGCCGGTGTCCCCGAGCGCATTCAGCACCACGATCCGCGCCCGCTCGCCACAGGGCGTCTCACCGCCGCAGGCGGCCTCGAAACCGATCAACGGCAGATGCTGCTGTCGCCAGTCGATCCACCCCAGGTGCCAAGCCGGGTCTCCCGGTTCGCACACCAGGTTGCGTTGGCCGATCAGTTCGACCACAGCAACATTGGGCAATACCAGCGTACGGTCGCCCAGCGGCAGCAGCAGGCCTGTGAGGCTGCTGCGTTGCCCTGCAATCAGTTCAAGCATGGGTCTGGCTCCAGTGGGCGATGCTCTGCAGCAGCACCGACTCCTGATAGGGTTTGCCCAGGTAATCGTTGACGCCGATGGCCATGGCCCGGTCGCGGTGCTTCTGCCCGGTGCGCGAGGTGATCATGATGATCGGCAGGTCTTTCAGACGCTCGTCGCGGCGAATGCGGGTGGCCACTTCGAAACCATCCATGCGCGGCATCTCGATGTCCAGCAACAGCACATCGGGGCGGTGCTCTTCCAGCAGGGCCATGGCATCGACACCATCCTTGGCCGTCATCACGCTCATGCCATGGCGCTCCAGCAGGCGGCTGGTGACCTTGCGCACGGTTACCGAGTCATCCACCACCATCACCAGCGTGGCCCGCCGGGGTGCCGGGCCGAACAAGGTGCGCTGCACCCCGCTGCCACCCGGCAGACGCGCCAGCCGCCGCTGCTGGCCACGCAGCTGGCCCAGCAGGTCGAGGATCAGTACCACGCGGCCATCACCGAGCAAGGTCGCCCCCGACAAACCCGCCACGGCGGCGAACTGCGGGCCAAGGCTCTTGACCACGATCTCACGGCTCGGCGACAGGCTATCTACCTGGATGGCGAACGACTGCTCCTGGGAATGCAGCAGCAACACCGGCAGCGGCACGCTCTGCCCCAGCAGCACCGGGCGCGGCAGCCCCTGCAGCAGCTCGCCGAGGTAACGCAACTCGTACTCGTGGCCGCCATACACATAACGCGGGGCGTCCAGCTGATAACAGGTGGCCAGTTCGGCCGGTGGTACGCGCACGATGCCTTCGATGGTGTTGAGCGGTATGGCGTACTGCTCCTCGCCCAGGTGCACCATCAAGGCCCGGTTGATCGACACGGTGAACGGCAAGCGGATCAGGAACCGTGCGCCCTTGCCCTGTGCCGACTCGATGCTCATCGAGCCGCCCAGTTGCTTGACCTCTTCGTGGACCACGTCCATGCCCAGGCCGCGCCCGGAAATCTGGGTGATCTTCTCCGCCGTGGAAAAGCCCGGGCGCAGGATGAACTGCAGGATCTCGTGATCGCTCAGGTGCGCCTGCGGGTCCAGCAGGCCGCGCTTGATTGCCTTGCGCCGGACCGCCTCCAGCGGCACGCCGGCGCCGTCGTCGGTCATTTCGATGACGATGTCTGCGCCTTCATGCAGCAAGTTCAGGTGAATGGTGCCCTGCTCCGGCTTGCCCGCGGCCAGGCGTATCTCGCGCGCTTCCAGGCCATGGTCGACTGCATTGCGCAGCATGTGCTCCAGTGGCGCGACCATCCGTTCCAGCACACTGCGGTCCAGTTCACCCTCGGCATTGCCGACCACCAGTTCGACCTGCTTGCCCAGCTCGCTGGCCACCTGGCGCACGACCCGCTGCAAGCGCGGCACCAGGCGCTCGAACGGGACCATCAGGGTCGCGGTCAGGCCTTCCTGCAACTGGCTGTTCACCCGGGCCTGTTGTTGCAGCAGGCTGTAGGCCTCCTGGGCACGCTGGGCAAGGGTTTCCTTGAGGTCGAGCAGGTCGGAGGCCGACTCGAACAGGGCCCGCGACAGCTGCTGCAGTTGCGAATGGCGGTCCATCTCCAGCGGGTCGAAATCTTCGTAGGCGTCTCCCTCGAACGCCTGGCGGCTGCTGATCCGCCCCTGGGTCTCGATGTCTAGGCGCAGCAGCTGGTCGCGCATGCGCTCCAGGGTGGTTTCCATCTCGTTGAGGGCGAACTGGGCATCGTTGACTTGCTGTTCGATACGGCCGCGAATGACCGAATGCTCGCCGGCCAGGTTACCCAGGTCGTCGAGCAGCTCGGCGTCGACCTTGACCATGTCACCCGGCGCCCGCTCCGGTGCCGCCACCGGTATTTCGGCGGGTGCGGTGTCCGCCGTGGCCTGGCTGGCCGCGCTGTCGGTCAGTGCGGCACTGCTGAAGTTACGAATGTAGTCGATCAGCGCGGTAGCCGTGTGCAGCGGCTGGCCCAGGCGCACGGCGTCGAGCATATGCGCCAGGCGGTCATGGCAGTTCTGCAGCAGTGCGAACAACGCCGAGCTCGGCGGCAGGCGCCCGGCGGCGAGCAGCTCGTAAAGGAATTCCAGCTCATGGGCCAGATCGCCGATGGCGCTGATCTCGACCATGCGCGCGCCACCCTTGAGGGTGTGCAGATCACGCAGCAGGTTCTCCACCTCGACGCCGCTGCGCGGGTCGGCCTGCCAGCGCGCCAGGGCTGCGGCGGCGCTTTCGACGATGTCCGAGCTTTCTTCGAGGAACACCTCGAGCAGCTCCTTGTCGCCTGGGCTGTCAGCATCCTCTTCGTGCTCCAGCGCGCCAGCAAGCGGCGTAACCGCATCAGCGCTTACCAAGCCGGTGGCATCGGCCGCCAGCGCCCCCTCCAACACGTCGCGCAGGGCGTCGATACAGTCAGGCCGTGGGCTGAGCGCCTGCCCGGCGGCCACTTCGTCGAGCATGTCCAGCAGGGCTTCATGGGCTTGCAGGGCAACGGCGAAAAAGCGCGGGCTGGCGCCCAGGCTGCCCTCCTCCACCGCGCCGTAGAGATCGAGCAGTGCCTCGCAGATGGCATCCATCTGCCACAGGTCGGCAAGGTGCGCGGCGTGGCCAAGGCTGGTCAGCTCATCGAGCAAGGTCTCCAGCGGTTCGCGCTGCCCGGGCTGCTGTTGCCAACGCAACAGCAGCGACTCGGCGTCCAGCAGGATGTCCATGGCCTGGGCCAGGAAACTGGCGATCAGCTGTGGGTCGCGCTTGCCACTGCGTGTATGTTGAGGCTCGGCATGCAGGCTGGCCAGGCGCAGGTCCACCGCCTCGCCGACCTGCTCGATCAGCTGCGCCGCCCCCGGGATGGTCGCCAAAGGGGTACTGCCGAGCTGCGCCAGGCCCTGCAGGAACAGGCCATGGGCGGTGTGCAGCCACTGCATCTCCGCTGCCTGCAACGGCAGCTGGTGGCCCCGGTACTCACGTACCAGGCGGTCGAAGGCAGTGGCCAACTCGGCGATCGGCATGACCCCGGCCATGGCAGCGCTGCCCTTGAGCGTGTGCAAGGCGCGCTGCAGGCTGTCGCTGACTTCGCTGCCCTGGCCGTCGGCGCCCTGCAGAAAGCCTTCCAGGCTGGCCAGGTGGCCTTGCGCCTCGTTGCGGAAGATATCCAGTAGTTGCGGGTCGAGGCCATCGATGTCGGCGCTGGCCGGGGTATCGTTCTCGGCCAAGGCGTGCAGGTGGCTCGCCAACTGTTCGATTTCGCTCAATTGCGGCAACTGGCCAGCCGCAAAGTCGGCCAGCAGGTCCGGCAGATGGACGAACACCTGCTGCAGCGCTACTGCGCCTTCCGGGGTCAGGGCGATGCGCCCCTCCAGCACCCGGTTGAGCAGGTGTTCACCGCCCCAGGCCAGCTCCGCTACCGCCTCGGCATGCACCATGCGCCCGCTGCCCTTGAGCGTATGCAGGTCACGGCGTACCTCGATCAACGCGTCGCGCAGGCTGTTGTCGGCGCGCCAGCGCAACCAGTGTCGCTCGATCTCCGGTAGCAATTCGCCGGCCTCCTCGAGGAACACTTCACGCAATTCGTCATCGATGCCATCGCTGCCATCCTGCGCCTCGGACGGGCCCGCATGGGTGCACTGCACGCCCAGCGCCGTCAGGCTGGCGCGGGCCATGTCGAGAAACGGCTGAGCATCGGCCAGCGCGTCGGCGACCCGCCATTGCAGGTAGCACTCGGCGGCGCTGAGGGCCTCGGCCAGGTGGGTCAGCTCGTCCGCAGGCGGCTCCTCCTCCAGGTGCTGCAGCCAGCCCTGCACATAGCCCGCACAGCCGGCAAACACTTCGGCGGCCGCCGGCAGCATGAGCATCGCCAACGCGCCACGCACTTGCTGCAACAGCCCCGGCAGAGGCTGCAGGCGCTGACGGGGCCAGCCAGATTCCAGGCAATCGCCGATCAGGTCCTTGGCCTGCTGCAACACCGACAGTGACTCGTTCAGCACCAGCTGGCGAATCTCGGCCAGGTCCGAGCCGGGCAGGCCGCCCTGCCCGCCCTCCTCCAGCGGCAGGACCATGCCGTTGAGCGTGGCCTCCACATACAGCAGCGCACCGGCCACATCCATCAATACCGCGTCGTCCACCACGCGCTCCCCCTGGGCCAGGGCCTGCAGCGCCAGCACCTGGTCGATGATGACCCGGCGTGGCTGCTGGAACCCCAGCACTGCCAGGGTGTCGGCCACATGGCGCAACGGTGCGAGCAGTGCGTCCAGGTCCTCGCTGTGCTGGCGGTCGCCGCGCACGAACTGGTCCAGGCGCTCCTTGATCCGCATCAGGTCGTCGCACAGGGCGCTGATCACCGAGCGCAAGGCGTCACGCCCCGGCCCGGCCTGCATCTGCTCCCGCCAGTTGCCCAAGGACAAGTCAAGGTTGGCCAGGTCATCGGAGCCGGCAAAGCGCTGCGCGGCACCGCTGATCAGGCTGGCCTGGGCCAACGGCTCGACGCCGCGGCAGGCGCGCAGTTGATTGAGCAGCGGCAGCATCACCAGTGGCAGGTCATGGCGCGCTCCGCGCAACCGCTCCAGATAGGACGGCAACTGCTCCAGGCCGCGGAACAGCGGCCCCAGGCAGTCGCCGCGGGGGCTTAACTGCCCCTCGGCCAAAGCCTTGGCCAGCAATTCCAGCTCTTCGGCCAGGCGGGCGGCACCGCGCAGCTCGAGCATGCGCAGGCAGCCGTGCACCTGATGCAGGTTATCCACGACGAAGGCCAGCATCGACAAGTCGTCGGTCTCGCCGGCAAAGCGTTCCAGGGCCTGACGGGCCTGGCCCAGGCAATCGAGGATGGCGGCCCGGGTCCAGGCCAGGGCCACGGTATCGTGGCGTTCAGGGCTTACGACGGCAGAAGCCATGGCTGGTCCTCAGCTTCGCTCGGCGGGCGCCGGCAGGGTGAAACCGGAGACCGAGCGGCGCATTTCGCTGGCCATCCGCGCCAAGTGGCGGATGCTGTCGGCGGTGGCGCTGGAGCCGGCGGACGTCTGCGCGGTGATCTGCTGGATCACCGCCATGGTGTGGGAAATCTGCCCTGCGGAAGAGGTCTGCAGCTGTGCTGCATCAGAGATGCTGTGGATAAGCTCGGCAAGGTTCTGCGATACGCCCTCGATCTCGGCCAGTGCCACGCCGGCATCCTGGGCCAGCCGCGCACCGCGCACCACCTCGGCGGTGGTCTGCTCCATGGAGATGACGGCCTCGTTGGTGTCCGCCTGGATGGTCCGCACCAGCGCTTCGATCTGCCGGGTTGCCGAGGACGAGCGCTCGGCCAGGCGCTGCACCTCGTCGGCGACCACGGCAAAGCCGCGACCGGCCTCGCCTGCCAGCGAGGCCTGAATCGCGGCATTGAGGGCAAGGATGTTGGTCTGGTCGGCAATGTCGTCGATCAGGCTGACGATGTCGCCGATTTCCTGGGAGGATTCGCCCAGGCGCTTGATCCGTTTGGCGGTGTCCTGGATCTGCTCGCGGATGTTGTCCATGCCATTGATGGTGTTATGCACCACCTCGTTGCCCTTGTTGGCGATCGCCACCGAGCGCTCGGCGACCTTGGCCGACTCATAGGCGTGGGCGGAAACCCGGTCGATCGACTCGACCATATCGCCGACCGCCTCGGACGCCTCGCTGATCTGCTCGGCCTGGTGCTCCGAGGCCTTGGCCAGTTGGCGCGCGGTGTTCTGCGTGTCCTGCACGGCAGCCGCGACTTGCTCGGCGCTGTGGTTGATGGTGGCCACCAGGTCGCGCAGCTGGTCGACCGAGTAGTTGATCGAGTCGGCGATGGCGCCAGTGAAGTCTTCGGTCACCGACACGGTGACGGTCAGGTCGCCATCGGCCAGCTCTTCGATTTCATCGAGCAGGCGCATGATCGCCTGCTGGTTACGTTCGTTCTTTTCCGCGGTTTCCTGCAACTGGCGGTGGGTGGTGCGGACCATCACCAAGCCGATCAGGATGATCGACGCCAGCGCCAGCAGGCCCAACGCATAACCGCCGACGGTATCCAAGGTGCGGCCGCTGGCGAGGTTTTCGAAGCCGTTGGCCAGGTGCGAGGCCTCATCGAGCAAGGTTTGCGACAGGCTGAAGATGTTGCCCGCCGCTTCGCGCACGCGGAACAGCTCGGGCGAGGTTTCGAGGATTTCATCGACAGACCCTGCCACGAACTGGAACAGCTCGGCGATTTCCGCCAGGCGCGCGCGGGCGTCGGCGTCCTCGACGCGGGTCACCTGGATCGCCGGGTTGCCGCCGAGCATGCCCTCGAGCACCTGGCCGAAGCGGCTGGCATCGCGGCCGAAGGTATCGGCGGCCTGCGCCGCGGTGTCATCGCCAGCCAAAACGGTATTGACCGACCCAAGGATACGCTCTGCCAGCAGCAGCTGGCGCTGGGCTACCACGACCTGATTGGCCGGGGCACCACTTTGCAGCAGGATCTCGACCACCTTTTCATACTCGACCTGTAATTGCGGTACGGTTTCGGCGAGGGTCGCCGCCACCTGATGCAACGACAGCACGGTCTGTTCGCTGGCCAGAATGGTGTCGGTGTTCTTGCGCAGGTTTTCCCAGTCCTGGCGCACCGCTTCCATTTCATCGCGCACTGCAGGCGGCGCCGCTGGCAGGCCGGTGGACTTGTCACCTTCGCGCAGGTAGCTCCAGCGCCGCTCGAAGTCGTTGCGCGCATCCGACAGCAGCTTGAAGGCCAGGGCCTTGCCCGCCGCGGCCTCGGTGGCATTCTTGGCGATACGCTGGGACAACACCCGCAGTTCGCCGGCATGGCCGATGTACTGCTTGTCGTGATTGGCCTGGGTGTTGAGGTAGGCGAAGTTGGCGAACAGCAGAATGATCGACAGAATCAGGATCACGAACAGCACGGTGATCTGCACGATGCTGCGCGTGCGAGGGGTCATGCTGGCGGGGGCGACGGGTGTGGCCGGCTTGTTCACGTTCGAAAGTCCTATAGCGCCACGTCAAGAAAGCCCGGCGCCTGGGCCAGGGCGAAGGGGCTGAAGATCGCCCAGTTGCGTTCACGCGGAAAGTGCCCCTGCACGAAGCGGGCAGCAGCCCGCAGCAATGGTTGAGGGGGCGACAGGTCCAGGCTGCTCAGGGCGAAATGTTGCAGCCCCAGCACCTCATCGACCAGCAAGCCGACGAACAGGTCGTCATGGTCCAGCACCAGCACCCGTCGCTGCTTGCCTGGCGCAGCGGGGCCAAGGCCGAAGAAACTGCTCAGGTCCATCACCGGCAACAACCGGCCGCGCAGGTTGGCCACCCCGCACACCCACGGCTGCACGCCTGGCACGCGGCTGCTGCGTGGCTCGCGCAGCACCTCGGCGACCTCGCCCATGGGGGCGACGAACCACTGCCCGGCGACGCGAAAACCGATGCCGCTCCATTGCTGCAGGCGCGTGTCCTGCGGCGGCTGGTCGGCCACCAGCAGGCGGCAGCGCCGGTCGATGTCCAGCAACAGCTCGAAGGCGGTCAGCGACGCGCCCTGTGGGCGGGTGGTCAAGCGCCCAGTACTTCTTCGAGCTTGGCGATCAGCGCGTCCTCTTCCACCGGCTTGGTCAGAAAGTCGCGGGCACCCTGGCGCGTGGCCCAGATACGGTCGGTCTCCTGGTCCTTGGTGGTCACCACCACCACGGGAATGGCGCGGGTTTCAGGGTCCTTGCTCAACTGGCGGGTGGCCTGGAAACCGTTCATGCCGGGCATGACGATGTCCATCAGCACCGCATCGGGCTTTTCCTGGCGGGCCAGGGCCACGCCGTCGGCACCGTTGCTGGCCTTGAGCACCTGGTGACCATGCTTTTCCAGCCATCCGGTCAATTTGTACATCTCTGTCGGCGAGTCGTCGACAATCAGAACTCGGGCCATGCTGTTCCCCATCAGGACATTGAAAGCCGCGCCAGCGCGGCGTGATCAGGGTGCGGGTTGTTCGGGCGCGGCGAAACCGGGCACATGGGCCCTGATTGCGTCGAGCAGTTCTTCCTTGCTGAATGGTTTGGTCAGGAACTGGTCGGAACCGACCACCCGGCCGCGGGCCTTGTCGAACAGGCCATCGCGAGACGACAGGAGAATCACCGGGATGTCCCTGAAAGCACTGTTGTGCTTGATCACTGCACAGGTCTGATAACCGTCCAGACGGGGCATCAGCACGTCGACGAAGATGATCTGTGGCTGGTGATCGATGATCTTGGCCAGGGCATCGAAGCCGTCACTGGCGGTGATTACCTCGCAGCCCGCTTCGCCGAGCAACATCTGCGCGGTGCGGCGGATCGTGCGGGAATCGTCGATCACCATCACCTTCAGGGGCTGTTCCATAAGTCGCGCTACCATCGCTGCACTAGGTGGGCGGCAAGCCACGGATGGCTTGACGCTTGAAGCTGAGGGCATTTTTAGCACACTCCGGGGGCCCGTTCCATCTGCCACCCCCTTGACCCGCGGCGTTCACGGCGCCACCCTGAGCCACTTTTCTTTCGATTCACCGCGGCCACGGGCCGCCAAGAGGAACCACCCCATGAGCGTTCGCCTCGGCATTGTCATGGACCCGATCGCGTCCATCTCCTACAAGAAGGACAGCTCGCTGGCCATGTTGCTGGCCGCCCAGGCCCGTGGCTGGGAGCTGTTCTACATGGAGCAGCGCGACCTTTATCTGGGTGCCGGCCAGGCCCGTGCGCAGATGCGCCCGCTGAAGGTATTCGCCGACCCCGCGCGCTGGTTCGAACTGGGCGATGAACAGGACAGCGCCCTGGCCGAGCTGGACGTGATCCTGATGCGCAAGGATCCGCCCTTCGACATGGAGTTCGTCTACAGCACCTACTTGCTGGAGCAGGCCGAGCGCGAAGGTGTGCTGGTGGTCAACCGCCCACAGAGCCTGCGCGACTGCAACGAAAAGCTGTTCGCCACTCAGTTCCCGCAGTGCATGGCGCCAACCCTGGTCAGCCGTCGCGTCGACATCCTGCGCGAGTTCGCCGAAAGCCGTGGTGACGTGATCCTCAAGCCGCTGGACGGCATGGGCGGTGCATCGGTATTCCGCCACCGCAAGGACGACCCCAACCTGTCGGTCATCCTGGAAACGCTGACCCAGCACGGTACCCAGCAGATCATGGCCCAGGAATACCTGCCGCAGATCGTGGACGGCGACAAGCGCATCCTGATGATCGACGGCGAACCGGTCGACTACTGCCTGGCACGCATCCCGGCCAGCGGCGAAACCCGTGGCAACCTGGCCGCCGGTGGCCGTGGTGAAGCCCGCCCACTGACTGAGCGCGACCGCTGGATTGCTGCCCAGGTCGGCCCGACCCTGCGTGAAAAGGGCCTGCTGTTCGTCGGCCTGGACGTGATCGGCGACTCGCTCACCGAAATCAACGTCACCAGCCCTACCTGCATCCGCGAGATCGACGCTGCCTACAACACCGATATCGGTGGCAAGCTGATGGATGCCATTGATCGCCAGCTCAAGGCGCGCTGACCGCCGACGCGGAGCAAATGCGCGGAGTGGGGTATGATGCCGGTCCTTTTCGACTGAGCTGCTGCCCCGCCTTGCGGTTGCTGGATACCTGATGACGCTGCCTGCCGACATCCCTTCCGACCTGCTGCCACCGCGCATTCGCCCGGTGGACCGGCTTGGCTTTACCCTGTTCGTGGCTGCCCTGGTGCACCTGGCGCTGATCCTTGGCGTGGGCTTTACCGTGGTCAAACCGGCCGAAATTCGCCAGACCATGGACATCACCCTGGCCACCTTCAAGAGCGAGAAGGCGCCGAACAAGGCTGATTTCCAGGCCCAGGCCAATCAGCAGGGCAGCGGCACCCTGGAAAAGAAAGCGGTACCGACCACCACCGAGCTGGCGCCGTTCCAGGACAGCAAGATCAACAAGGTCACCCCGCCGCCTGCCGCCAAGCCTGAAGTAACACCACCGCCCGTGCCGGAGAAATCCGCCGTGGCAACCAAGGCGCCGAAAGCGCAGAAAGTCGAGCCCAAGCCCAAGGAAAGCAAGCCGCAGCCCAAGCCGGCAGCGGCCACCCCGGATTTCGACAGCTCGCAATTGTCGAGTCAGATCGCCAGCCTTGAGGCGGAGCTGTCCAACGAACAGCAGATGTACGCCAAGCGCCCGAAGATTCACCGCCTCAATGCGGCTTCGACCATGCGCGACAAGGGCGCCTGGTACAAGGAAGAGTGGCGCAAGAAGGTCGAGCGGGTGGGTAACCTCAACTACCCCGACGAGGCACGCCGGCAACAGATCTACGGCAACTTGCGGATGATGGTTTCGATCAACCGCGATGGCTCGCTGTACGAGGTGCTGGTACTGGAGTCGTCCGGGCAGCCGGTGCTGGACCAGGCAGCCCAGCGCATCGTGCGCCTGGCGGCGCCTTTTGCGCCGTTTACCGGCGACCTGGCCGAGTTCGACCGGCTGGAGATCATCCGCACCTGGCGCTTCGCCCGCGGCGACCGCCTGTCCAGTAACTGATCCGACGGCCCTTTCGCGGGCACGCCCGCTCCCACAGGATTCTCACAATTCCCGGGCTTGTAGTAATCCTGTGGGAGCGGGCGAGCCCGCGAAGAGGCCGGCACATCTGACACATATCCGCACCTTGTCAGCCTCGCCACCTGGCGCCACACTATCCCCCATGAAAACCCTCACCCCGAGCTACCTCAAGCATCAGTTCCTGATCGCCATGCCGCACATGGCCGATCCGAACTTCGCCCAGACCCTCACGTACATCGTCGAGCACAACGCCAATGGCGCCATGGGCCTGGTGGTCAACCGACCACAGGAGCTGAACCTGGCCGACATTCTCGAGCAGTTGCGCCCCAACGAGGTACCTCCGGCCAGCACCTTGCACGTGCCTATCTACCAAGGTGGCCCAGTGCAGACTGACCGCGGCTTCGTCCTGCACAGCAGCGAATGCAGCTACCAGGCCACCGTCGAACTGCAGGGCCTATCGCTGTCCACTTCGCAGGACGTGCTGTTCGCCATCGCCGAAGGCGTAGGGCCACAGCAAAGCCTGATCACCCTGGGTTATGCCGGCTGGGAAGCGGGCCAGCTGGAAGCGGAACTGGCCGACAACGCCTGGCTCAACTGCCCGTTCGACCCGGACATCCTCTTCGCCATGGCCAGCGAGCAACGCCTGGGGGCCGCCGCCCGCAGCCTGGGGATCAACCTCAGCTTGCTGACCAGCCAGGCGGGGCACGCCTGATGGCCGAATTACGCCTGCTGCTGGGCTTCGACTACGGCAGCAAACAGATCGGCGTCGCCGTCGGCCAGGTGATAACCGGCCAGGCGCGTGAGTTGTGCACCTTGAAGGCGCAGAACGGCGTGCCGGACTGGGCCCAGGTGGAAAAACTCATCAGCGAGTGGAAGCCCGATGCCATCGTCGTCGGCCTGCCGCTGAACATGGACGGCACACCCAGCGAAATGAGCGAGCGCGCGGAAAAGTTCGCCCGCCGCCTCAATGGCCGCTTCAACGTGCCGGTGCACACCCACGACGAACGCCTGACCACTTTCGAGGCCAAGGGCGAGCGCATGGCCCGTGGCGGCCAGCGCGGCAGCTACCGTGACAACCCGGTCGACGCCATCGCCGCCGCCCTGCTGCTGCAAGGCTGGCTGGAGGCCAATACCTGATTTTTCCCGCGTTTACGTCGGGGCAATCACAACGCCCTCGGCGCCCCCCAGGAGATACGCAATGAGCCTACCCAATCCCGCCGACCTGATCCGGCAGATGGCTGTCGACCTTCGCGCCCATCTGGCCCGCCGCAACATCACCGAGCCGCGCTTCATCGGCATCCGTACCGGCGGCGTCTGGGTTGCCCAGGCCCTGCAGGCGGAAATGGCCGACCAGAGCCCGCTCGGCACCCTGGACGTGTCGTTCTACCGCGATGACTTCAGCCAGAACGGCCTGCACCCGCAGGTGCGCCCCTCGGAGCTGCCATTCGAAGTCGAAGGCCAGCACCTGGTGCTGATCGATGACGTGCTGATGAGTGGCCGCACCGTCCGCGCCGCGCTCAACGAATTGTTCGATTATGGCCGCCCGGCCAGTGTCACCCTGGTCTGCCTGCTCGACCTGGATGCCGGCGAACTGCCGATCCGCCCCAATGTACTCGGCGCCACCCTGTCGCTGGCCGCCCATGAACGGGTAAAATTGACCGGACCCGCACCGCTCGCCCTCGAGCGCCAGGACCTCGCCACCGCTTCTGCCCTTTAAGAGTCCCCCCGCGATGACGCCAATCGACGCCAAGCGCCCGCTGCAGCTCAATGATCAGGGCCAGCTGCGCCACTTCCTCTCGCTCGACGGTTTGCCCCGCGAACTGCTGACCGAGATACTCGACACCGCCGACTCGTTCCTCGAAGTCGGCGCCCGGGCCGTGAAGAAGGTCCCGTTGCTGCGCGGCAAGACCGTGTGCAACGTGTTCTTCGAGAACTCGACCCGTACCCGCACCACCTTCGAACTGGCCGCCCAGCGCCTGTCGGCCGACGTGATCAGCCTGAACGTGTCGACCTCCTCGACCAGCAAAGGCGAGACCCTGTTCGACACCCTGCGCAACCTCGAGGCCATGGCTGCCGACATGTTCGTCGTGCGTCACTCCGACTCCGGCGCCGCGCACTTCATCGCCGAGCACGTGTGCCCGGACGTCGCCGTGATCAACGGCGGTGACGGTCGCCACGCGCACCCGACCCAGGGCATGCTCGACATGCTGACCATCCGCCGTCACAAGGGCAGCTTCGAGAACCTCTCGGTGGCGATCGTCGGTGACATCCTGCACTCGCGCGTGGCGCGCTCCGACATGCTCGCGCTGAAGGCGCTGGGCTGCCCGGACATCCGCGTGATCGGCCCGAAAACCCTGATCCCGGTCGGTATCGAGCAGTACGGTGTGAAGGTCTATACCGACCTTGCCGAAGGCCTCAAGGACGTCGACGTGGTGATCATGCTGCGCCTGCAGCGCGAGCGCATGGCCGGTGGCCTGTTGCCTAGTGAAGGCGAGTTCTACCGCCTGTTCGGCCTCACCACCGCACGCCTGGCCGGCGCCAAGCCCGACGCCATCGTCATGCACCCGGGCCCGATCAACCGCGGCGTGGAGATCGAATCGGCGGTGGCCGACGGCAAACACTCGGTGATTCTCAACCAGGTCACCTACGGCATCGCCGTGCGCATGGCCGTGCTGTCCATGGCCATGAGCGGGCAGAACGCGCAACGTCAATTCGACCAGGAGAACGCTCAGTGACCATCAGCATTCTTGGCGCCCGGGTCATCGACCCTGTCAGCGGCCTGGACCAGGTCACCGACCTGCACCTGGATGGCGGCCGCATCGCCGCAATCGGCGCCGCCCCGGCCGGCTTCAGCGCCAGCCGAACGATCGAAGCTGGCGGCCTGATCGCCGCACCCGGCCTGGTCGACCTCGGCGTCTCGCTGCGCGAGCCGGGCTACAGCCGCAAGGGCTCGATCGCCAGTGAAACCCGCGCCGCCGTGGCCGGTGGCGTCACCAGCCTGTGCTGCCCACCACAGACCAGGCCGGTGCTGGATACTTCGGCTGTGGCCGAACTGATCCTCGACCGCGCCCGCGAAGCGGCCAACAGCAAGGTCTACCCGATCGGCGCCCTGACCAAGGGCCTGGAGGGCGAGCAACTGGCCGAACTGGTTGCCCTGCGCGACACCGGTTGCGTGGCCTTCGGCAACGGCCTGAAGGAAATCCCCAACAACCGTACCCTGGCCCGTGCCCTGGAATACGCCGCCACTTTCGACCTGACCGTGGTGTTCCACTCACAGGACCGCGACCTGGCCCAGGGTGGCCTGGCCCACGAAGGCGCCATGGCCAGCTTCCTCGGCCTGCCCGGCATCCCGGAGACCGCCGAGACCGTAGCCTTGGCGCGCAACCTGCTGCTGGTGGAACAGACCGGCGTGCGTGCGCACTTCACCCAGATCACCAGCGCCAGGGGTGCACGGCTGATCGAGCAGGCCCAGCAATTGGGCCTGCCGGTGACCGCCGACGTGGCGCTGTACCAGCTGATCCTTACCGACGAGTCGCTGCGTGAGTTCTCCAGCCTGTACCACGTGCAGCCACCATTGCGCACCGCCGCCGACCGCGACGGCCTGCGCGCGGCGGTGAAATCGGGGGTGATCCAGGCGATCTCCAGCCACCACCAGCCCCACGAGCGCGATGCCAAGCTGGCCCCGTTCGGCGCCACCGAGCCGGGTATCAGCAGCGTCGAACTGCTGCTGCCGCTGGCCATGACCCTGGTCGAGGACGGCCTGCTCGACCTGCCGACCCTGCTCGCCCGCTTGAGCAGCGGCCCGGCCAAGGCCATGCGCCTGCCGGCCGGTGAGCTGAAAGTCGGCAGCGCCGCCGACCTGGTGCTGTTCGACGCCAAGGCCTCGACGATTGCCGGTGAGCAATGGCTGTCGCGTGGCGAGAACTGCCCGTTCATCGGCCACTGCCTGCCGGCTGCGGTGCGTTATACCTTGGTCGATGGGCACGTCTGCCACGAGGCCTGAGTAACCCTGTGGGAGCGGCCTTGCGTCGCGAAAGGGCTGCGTAGCGGCCCCAGGATCTCGGCATCTTGCATAGATTGCCGGGGCCGCTTTGCGACCCTTTCGCGAAACAAGGCCGCTCCCACATTGATCGCGCTCGACCTTGAGCGTGCGGCGACCATTCATCCCCCGCGGTTGAAATCCTTCCCCCCACCCCCATATGAGTCTGCATCAGGCAATTTTGCCCCGCTGCGTGGAGACTCTCCCCTTGACCACCATCGTTTCTGTCCGCCGTAACGGCAAAGTCGTCATGGGCGGCGACGGCCAGGTATCCCTCGGCAACACCGTGATGAAAGGCAACGCCAAGAAAGTCCGTCGCCTGTACAACGGTCAAGTGATCGCCGGCTTCGCCGGTGCCACCGCCGACGCCTTCACCCTGTTCGAGCGCTTCGAAGCCCAGCTGCAGAAACACTCCGGCCATCTGGTGCGTGCCGCCGTCGAGCTGGCCAAGGAATGGCGTACCGACCGCTCCCTCAGCCGCCTGGAAGCCATGCTGGCAGTGGCCAACAAGGATGCATCGCTGATCATCACCGGCAACGGTGACGTGGTCGAGCCGGAAGACGGCCTGATCGCCATGGGCTCCGGTGGCGGTTACGCCCAGGCTGCAGCCCGCGCCCTGCTGAACAAGACCGACCTGTCGGCCCGGGAGATCACCGAGACTGCCCTGAACATCGCCGGTGACATCTGCGTGTTCACCAACCACAACCTGACCATCGAGGAGCAGGACCTGGCCGAGTAATCAGCTGTTCTGGCGTCCCGCTCATGGCGGGACTTTTCCACGCTGACCTACTCCGCTCGAGGACCATTTTCATCATGTCCATGACCCCCCGCGAGATCGTCCACGAACTCAACCGTCACATCATTGGCCAGGACGACGCCAAGCGCGCTGTCGCCATTGCCCTGCGCAACCGCTGGCGGCGGATGCAGCTGCCGGTCGAGCTGCGCGCCGAAGTGACCCCAAAGAACATCCTGATGATCGGCCCTACTGGCGTGGGCAAGACCGAAATCGCCCGCCGCCTGGCCAAGCTGGCCAACGCACCATTCCTCAAGGTCGAGGCCACCAAGTTCACTGAAGTGGGCTATGTCGGTCGCGATGTCGAGTCGATCATCCGTGACCTGGCCGATGCCGCGCTGAAGATGCTGCGCGAGCAGGAAATCGTTCGCGTGCGCCACCGTGCCGAGGACGCCGCCGAAGACCGCATCCTCGACGCCCTGCTGCCGCAGGCGCGGGTCAGCAGCTTCAGCGAGGAAGCCGCGCAGACCAGCACCGATTCCAACACCCGCCAGCTGTTCCGCAAGCGCCTGCGTGAAGGCCAGCTGGACGACAAGGAAATCGAGATCGAAGTGGCCGAGAACATGGGCGTGGAAATCGCCGCGCCGCCCGGCATGGAAGAGATGACCAACCAGCTGCAGAGCCTGTTCGCCAACATGGGCAAAGGCAAGCGCAAGACCCGCAAGCTGAAGGTCAAGGACGCCCTGAAGATGGTGCGCGACGAAGAAGCCAGCCGCCTGGTCAACGAGGAAGAACTCAAGGGCAAGGCTCTGGAAGCGGTCGAGCAGCACGGCATCGTGTTCATCGACGAAATCGACAAGGTGGCCAAGCGTGGCAACGTCGGCGGTGCCGATGTCTCCCGTGAGGGCGTGCAACGCGACCTGCTGCCACTGATCGAAGGCTGCACCGTCAACACCAAGCTGGGCATGGTCAAGACCGACCACATCCTGTTCATCGCTTCCGGTGCGTTCCACCTGAGCAAGCCGAGCGACCTGGTACCGGAGCTGCAGGGCCGTCTGCCGATCCGTGTCGAACTGAAGGCGCTGACCCCGGAAGACTTCGAGCGCATCCTGAAAGAGCCACACGCGTCGCTGACCGAGCAATACAGTGCATTGCTCAAGACCGAAGGCCTGAACATCGATTTCGCCGCCGACGGCATCAAGCGCCTGGCCGAGATTGCCTATCAGGTGAACGAGAAGACCGAGAACATCGGTGCCCGCCGCCTGCACACGCTGCTCGAGCGCCTGCTCGAAGAGCTGTCGTTCAGTGCCGGCGACCTGGCCAGCAGCCACGACGAAGCGCCGATTGTCATCGATGCTGCATACGTGAACGGCCACCTCGGTGAGCTGGCGCAGAACGAAGACCTGTCGCGCTACATCCTGTAAGACCGCAGGGGCCGCTTCGCGGCCCTTTCGCGACACAAGGCCGCTCCTACAAGAGACCGCGATCTTCTGTAGGAGCGGCCTTGTGTCGCGAAAGGGCTGCGCAGCAGCCCCCTTGCACAATGGCCTGAATCACTCGAAGCTTGCACCACCAGCTCCCGAGAGATTCCCACCATGGCCCGCCTGCCCACCGCCATCAACCTGCACAAAGCCTCCAAGACCCTCAGCCTTACCTATGCCCCCGGCGAGGTCTATCAGCTGCCCGCCGAATTCCTGCGGGTGCACTCCCCCTCCGCCGAGGTTCAGGGCCACGGCAACCCCATCCTGCAGTTCGGCAAGATCAACGTCGGCCTCATCGGCCTGGAACCTGCCGGCCAATATGCACTGAAATTGACCTTCGACGACGGTCACGACAGCGGCCTGTTCACCTGGGAATACCTCGAACAGCTGTGCCTGCGCCAGGAACAGCTGTGGGCCGACTACCTCGAAGAGCTGCACAAGGCCGGCAAGTCCCGCGACCCGGCGGAATCGGTGGTCAAACTCATGCTCTAGCGCAAGCCTTCCAGGCTTTAGAGCGCATTTTCTAATCTCATCTGTTTGAATGCCTTACAGACAACTCTTGAACGGGTTGTCTTGCGCATTACATGAAAGTCGGGTAACCAATGGAGCTGGCAAGTTCCCTGCATCGCCTTGAAGGCAATCAGGCACTGGCCGGTATGTAGAGGTCGCGAGCGAAAGCAGGCTGTCTTCACACGCAGAATCCCCCGCAGCTCATCGCCGAAAGCATCCGGCCCGCAGCACCGCTGTTCCTTATCATTGGTCACCCGAGTAGCAGTACCGGGCTGTCCGCTGTGCAGTGCGCCACAGCAATCCGGTACTCGTCTCAGGACAACGGAGCGTCGTAGATGAGTAACAAGAACAACGATGAGTTGCAGCGGCAGGCCTCGGAAAACACCCTGGGGCTGAACCCGGTCATCGGCATCCGCCGCAAGGACCTGCTGAGCTCTGCGCGTACCGTGCTGCGTCAGGCCGTGCGCCAGCCGCTGCACAGTGCCAAGCATGTGGCGCACTTCGGCCTGGAGCTGAAGAACGTGCTGCTGGGCAAGTCCAGCCTCGCCCCGGAAGGTGACGACCGTCGCTTCCAGGACCCGGCCTGGAGCAAGAACCCGCTTTACCGCCGTTACCTGCAGACTTACCTGGCCTGGCGCAAGGAACTGCAGGAGTGGGTCGGCAACAGTGACCTGTCGCCTCAGGACATCGCCCGCGGCCAGTTCGTCATCAACCTGCTGACCGAGGCCATGGCGCCGACCAATACCCTGTCCAACCCGGCGGCCATCAAACGCTTCTTCGAAACCGGCGGCAAGAGCCTTCTGGACGGCCTGTCCAACCTGGCCAAGGATGTGGTCAACAACGGCGGCATGCCCAGCCAGGTCAACATGGACGCGTTCGAGGTCGGCAAGAACCTGGGCACCAGCGAAGGCTCCGTGGTCTACCGCAACGATGTGCTGGAGTTGATCCAGTACAACCCCATCACCGAGCAGGTACATACCCGCCCGCTGCTGGTGGTCCCGCCGCAGATCAACAAGTTCTACGTCTTCGACCTCAGCCCGGAAAAGAGCCTGGCGCGCTTCTGCCTGCGCTCGCAGCAGCAGACCTTCATCATCAGCTGGCGCAACCCGACCAAGGCCCAGCGCGAATGGGGCCTGTCGACGTACATCGACGCCCTGAAGGAGGCGGTCGATGCGGTACTGGCGATCACCGGCAGCAAAGACCTGAACATGCTTGGCGCCTGTTCCGGCGGTATCACCTGCACGGCGCTGGTCGGCCACTATGCCGCGCTGGGTGAACAGAAGGTCAATGCCCTGACCCTGCTGGTCAGCGTGCTGGACACCACGCTGGACACCGAGGTCGCACTGTTCGTCGACGAACAGACGCTCGAAGCCGCCAAGCGCCACTCCTATCAGTCCGGCGTGCTCGAGGGCAGCGACATGGCCAAGGTGTTCGCCTGGATGCGCCCCAACGACCTGATCTGGAACTACTGGGTCAACAACTACCTGCTCGGCAACGAGCCACCGGTGTTCGACATCCTGTTCTGGAACAACGACACCACACGCTTGCCTGCCGCGTTCCATGGCGACCTGATCGAACTGTTCAAGAACAACCCGCTGACTCGCCCGGGAGCCCTGGAAGTGTGCGGCACCGCCATCGACCTGAAAAACGTCCAGTGCGACATCTTCAGTGTCGCCGGCACCTCCGACCACATCACCCCGTGGCAATCGTGCTACCGCTCGGCGCACCTGTTCGGCAGCAAGATCGAGTTCGTGCTGTCCAACAGCGGGCACATCCAGAGCATCCTCAACCCGCCTGGCAATCCCAAGGCCCGCTTCATGACCGGCGCCGACCGCCCCGGTGACCCGGTGGCCTGGCAGGAAAATGCCGAAAAGCATGCCGATTCCTGGTGGCTGTACTGGCAGGCCTGGCTGGGCGAGCGCGCTGGCGACCTGAAAAAGGCCCCGACGCGACTGGGCAACCGTGCCTATGCCGCCGGCGAGGCAGCACCAGGCACTTACGTACACGAGCGTTGAGTCGCAATGCCGTGGCCGCTTGGAGCGTGCCACGGTACATTTTCAAGCCATAGAGCCACGCGCATGCCGCTACCCTACATCTTCCGCACCGTCGAGCTGGACGACCAATCCATCCGTACTGCGGTGCGCCCGGGCAAGCCGCACCTGACGCCGCTGCTGATCTTCAACGGCATCGGCGCCAACCTGGAGCTGGTGTTCCCTTTCATCGAGGCACTCGACCCAGACCTGGAAGTCATTGCCTTCGACGTGCCCGGCGTGGGGGGCTCGTCCACCCCGCGCCACCCGTACCGCTTTCCCGGCCTGGCCAAGCTGACCGCACGCATGCTGGATTACCTGGACTACGGCCAGGTGAATGCCATCGGTGTGTCCTGGGGAGGCGCGCTGGCCCAGCAATTCGCCCACGACTACCCCGAGCGCTGCAAGAAGCTGGTACTGGCAGCCACCGCCGCCGGTGCGGTGATGGTGCCGGGCAAGCCCAAGGTGCTGTGGATGATGGCCAGCCCCAGGCGCTACGTGCAGCCATCGCATGTCATCCGCATCGCGCCGCTGATCTACGGTGGCGGTTTTCGCCGTGACCCCGACCTGGCCATGCACCATGCGGCCAAAGTGCGCTCGGGCGGCAAGCTGGGGTATTACTGGCAACTGTTCGCCGGCCTTGGCTGGACCAGCATCCACTGGCTGCACAAGATCCAGCAACCGACCCTGGTGCTGGCGGGCGATGACGACCCATTGATTCCGCTGATCAACATGCGCCTGCTGGCCTGGCGAATTCCCAATGCCCAGCTACACATTATCGACGACGGTCATCTGTTCCTGATCACCCGGGCCGAGGCTGTCGCACCCATCATCATGAAGTTTCTCCAGCAAGAGCGTCAGCGCGCGGTCATGCACCCCCGTCCGGCCTCTGGTGGCTGAATTGTTGCTTGCTGTTGCACAGCACGACTGATGAGTACGACCGTGGCCTGACAAGGGAGTTGTTGCCATGAAAGAAAAACCGGCCAAAGGAACGTCAACGCTTCCCGCCACCAGCATGAACGTACAGAACGCCATCCTCGGCTTGCGGGGTCGCGACCTGATTTCCACCTTGCGCAGTGTTGGCCGTCATGGCCTGCACAACCCGTTGCATACCGCCCGCCACCTGCTGGCCCTGGGCGGACAACTGGGCAGGGTGATGCTCGGCGACACGCCCTATCAGCCGAGCGCGCGTGATGCACGCTTCAACGATCCGACCTGGAGCCAGAACCCGTTCTACCGACGCGGCCTGCAGGCCTACCTGGCATGGCAGAAACAGACCCGCCTGTGGATCGAGGAAAGCCACCTGGACGACGATGACCGGGCCCGTGCGCACTTTCTGTTCAACCTGATCAACGATGCGCTGGCACCGAGCAACTCGCTGCTCAACCCGTTGGCGGTCAAGGAACTGTTCAACACCGGTGGGCAGAGCCTGGTGCGCGGTGTCGCCCACTTGCTCGACGACCTTCGCCACAACGACGGGCTGCCCCGTCAGGTCGATGAGCGCGCCTTCGAAGTGGGCGCAAACCTGGCGACCACGCCCGGCGCCGTGGTGTTTCGCAACGACCAGCTGGAGCTGATCCAGTACAGGCCGATGAGTGAAAAGCAGCATGCCCGGCCCGTGCTGGTGGTGCCGCCACAAATCAACAAGTACTACATCTTCGACCTGCAGCCGACCAACAGCTTCGTCCAGTACATGCTCAAGAACGGCCTGCAGGTGTTCATGGTCAGCTGGCGCAACCCTGACCCTCGCCACCGCGAGTGGGGCCTGTCGAGCTATGTACAGGCGCTGGAAGAGGCGCTGAACGCCTGCCGCAGCATCAGCGGCAGCCGCGACCTGAACTTGATGGGCGCCTGCGCCGGCGGTTTGACCATGGCGGCGCTGCAGGGCCACCTGCAGGCCAAGCACCAATTGCGCCGGGTACGCAGTGCTACCTACCTGGTCAGCCTGCTCGACAGCAAGTTCGACAGCCCGGCCAGCCTGTTCGCCGACGAACAGACGATCGAGGCGGCCAAGCGTCGCTCGTACCAGCGCGGTGTGCTGGAAGGCGGGGAGGTGGCGCGGATCTTCGCCTGGATGCGGCCCAACGACCTGATCTGGAACTACTGGGTCAACAACTACCTGCTTGGCAAGACGCCGCCGGCCTTCGACATCCTCTACTGGAATGCCGACAGCACGCGCCTGCCGGCCGC
Source organism: Pseudomonas sp. NBRC 111130 (assembly GCF_001320485.1). Lineage (NCBI taxonomy): Bacteria > Pseudomonadati > Pseudomonadota > Gammaproteobacteria > Pseudomonadales > Pseudomonadaceae > Pseudomonas > Pseudomonas sp. NBRC 111130. The sequence continues at coordinate 146,227 of NZ_BCBG01000011.1, read as the reverse complement.
GCTGCACGGTGACCTGCTGGACTTCTTCAAGGTCAACCCGCTGACCCGCGCAGCTGGCTTGGAAGTGTGCGGCACACCGATCGACCTCAAGCAGGTCGGCCTCGACAGCTTCACCGTGGCTGGCAGCAACGATCACATCACGCCTTGGGACGCGGTGTATCGCTCGGCCTTGCTGCTCGGTGGCGACCGGCAGTTCGTGCTGGCCAACAGCGGGCACATCCAGAGCATCATCAACCCGCCCGGCAACCCCAAGGCGTACTACCTGGAAAACCCCAGGCTGTCGAGCGACCCGCGTGCCTGGTTCCATGACGCACAGCGCCGTGACGGCAGCTGATGGCCGCTGTGGCTGGAGTGGATCACGCCGCGCTCCGGCCCGCTCAAGGCGCCACGCACGGAATTGGGCAACGCCACGTATCCACCGCTGGGCCCTGCGCCAGGCACCTATGTCCTGACCCGATGAGCACCACCACTGGATGAAAACCCGCGACCGTATCCTCGAATGCGCCCTGCAGTTGTTCAATGCGCAGGGCGAGCCCAATGTATCGACCCTGGAGATCGCCAACGAACTGGGCATCAGCCCGGGCAATCTGTATTACCACTTCCACGGCAAGGAACCCTTGATTCACGGGCTGTTCGACCGTTTCGAGGAAGCGTTGATGCCATTGCTTGACCCACCGCTGGAGGTGCGCCTGGAGGCCGAGGATTACTGGCTGTTCCTGCACCTGATCGTCGAGCGCATGGCCCAGTACCGGTTTCTGTTCCAGGACCTTTCCAACCTGACCGGGCGCCTGCCGAAGCTGGCAAGGGGCATGCGCAGCCTGATCAACGCACTCAAACGAACCTTGGCGGCACTGCTGGCAAGCCTGAAGGGTCAGGGGCAAGTGGTCAGTGAGACGCAGGCATTGGGCCAACTGGTGGAGCAGATCACCCTGACCTTGATGTTCTCGCTCGACTACCAGCGGGTACTGGGGCGCGAGGGGGATTCGGGGATCGTGGTGTACCAGGTAATGATGCTGGTGGCGCCGCATCTGCAGGTGCAGGCACGAACCGCAGCGCAGGAGCTGGCGGTGCGGTATCTGGAGGGTTGAACCGGTAGGAGATGTATTGCTGCACCGACGTCTTCGCGGGTAAACCCGCCCCCACAAGGTACAGCGCTGATGCTGGACCCGGCGCTGTACCTGTGGGAGCGGGTTTACCCGCGAAGGGTGTTACGCCGCTATCAGAGCAGAGAGCCGGTGCTGGCTGGAGCCGAAGGCGGGTTGCTGGCTGGAGCCGCAGTAGGCGCCGGCGCTGCGGTAGCAGCCGGAGCGGCGCTGGCCGCTGCTGCTGGCTTGGCGGCTGCCGGTTTGGCCGGTGCCTTCTTCACCGCTGGCTTCTTCGCTGCGGCAGGCTTGGCTGCAACCGGCTTGGCAGTCGATTTTGCCGCAGGCTTGGCCGCTGCGGTCTTGGCTGCGGGTTTGGCCGCTGCCGGTTTAGCCGCAGTCTTGGCAGCCGCCGTTTTTGCTGCGGGCTTGGCCAATGGTTTGGCCGTTGCCTTGCTCGCTGCCGGTTTGGCGGCTGCAGAGCGCGAGGAGACCGGGGTGACCGACGCGCCGGTCAGTTTCTCGATCTGCTTGGTCAAGCTGTCGACTTGCTGGTGCAGGGCCTTGATTTCGTTGCGGCTCGGCACGCCCAGACGCGAGATGGCACTGTTCAGCCGCTTGTCGAAAGCTTCTTCGAGCTCGCTCCACTTGCCCAGTGCGCGATCCTTGACCCCAGACACACGCGAAGTGGTCGAGGACTTGGCCGTTTCCGCCACGTCTTCGGCAGTCTTCTTCGCCTGCTTTTCGGCCTTCTCGCCATCCTTCACCAGCGAGTCGAACAACTTCGGGCCGTCCTGATCGACTTTCGAATAGATACCCAGCCCCGCCAGCCAGATCTTGCGGGAGTACTTCTCGATCCCGCCGATCCAGGAGCTGCCTTCTTTATCGGAATTCTTCTTGCCAGCCATCCTGCTCTCCTTATGGTTTGTGCGCGACGCGCTCGAGCAGCTCATGCAGCTGTTCAAGCTTGATGGACAACGCCTCAACGTCATGTTTAGACGGAATGCCAAGGCGATTCAAGGCGCGACCTACCCGTGCGTCGAAAGCTTTTTCGATCTTGTCGAGTTGAACTTCGACTTTGCCGCGTACGCGGCTGACTTCCTCGGTGGCCTCGTCGAGCTGGTGGTTGGCGGCATCGAGCTGTTTGTCGATGCGTTGCTTGCCACGTTTCTCGACGCTTTCACCGGCCTTGACCAGCTCCTTGAAGTAGTCGGAACCTTCCTGGCCGACGCGGGCATAGGCGCCGATACCGGCCAGCCAGATCTTGCGGGCGTAACCACGCACCTCGCCAAGCGTGCCCAGGGCTTCTTCCTTTTTCTTCGCAGTCACTTTGGCCATGCTGTGTACCTCATGTTCATGAGTGGAGGAAAAACCGCCCATGGAGGTTGGGCTTGAGCACAAGGTAGGCAAGAAAATTAGAAACCTCACCCTAAGCTGGATGCCGCTGCGCATCCGTGCCTAGATTTATTGACCACCTGGCTGGCCATTTCAGGCCTAGCGTGCAGGGCTCATTTCAGCCGAGCCTTACCAACATGCACGATCCTTCTGCCACACCGTCCCTTTCCTTCAGACAGCTTGTCGCCAATCACTTTGCAGACCGGCCAACCTTGCGTGACGTCATCGCCCACGAGGGTTTTACCGCCCTGCTCGACCGCTACCCATGGATCAGCCAACAGCATCCCCGACTCGGTTCGCTTGAGGGCTTCAGTATCCTCCACGCCGCGACGCCCACAACCGCAGCCCGTCAGAGCGACCTTTTGGACACACTGCTGAACAGTTTCCTGAGCGGCAAGAGTCTTTCGCTTACCAACGCGGATCATCTCAGCACAGCGCCACCGGAGGTCTTCCGTGCCCAGGAGCGAGATGACTACAGCAACCCAAAACCGCAAATCGACCTTGACCTGCAGAAGCTCGGCAGCGACCTGGATTCATGCCTGGCCGCACTACCCCAGGCTTATCAGCTGGCGCAAACGGCCTACTGGAATGGCTGCGATGACGGCACGGAAATATCCCGCCTGGGTTGGCTTGAGCAGGTCATAAAGGCAGCGTTGCTCGACAACGTTCACCGGCAGTATCTGGATGCCGACGAGAAACGCATGGTCTTCAACCTGCTTGTGGGGAGTGAACAGGACGTGTCCATTCATGCCTTGCAGGTCACCCTTAGCCTGGGCACCAGCAGCTGGCACCCGCCAGTACCCCATCTGCTGATAACCGGCAGCGGCTCACGCACGCTGTGCTGCCAACCCTCTGGCATCGTTCGCAGCTACCCCGACGAGAATGCTTTCGCCACGGCGCTGCGCGATGAGCTGGCGGAGCGCTATCGCTTCGACAGGCTGAGTTGGGCACATCAGCTTGTGCAAGGCGATCCTCTGGCTTATCAGGCAACCCAGGTACTGAATGTCACCCTCGATGATATTCGCCGGGTGCGCCTGGCCGGCATCCCCAGTGTCGGTGCCCTGGAAACTATCTTCAGGGCCGTGAGCAACCCGGCACCACAGTTTCTCAACCAGCCACTGCCCACTCTCCAGCGGCCGGCCATCGCGCTGCCATCCTGGCTGGAAACAGCTGGTCCTGATAATCGCTTTCACTACCACGCCGCGTTGCTCGACCTGGCCGCCCTGCAGGGGCAAGCCAGCGACAAGGCACCATTTGCCGACATTGAAGACCTCAACAGCTTCGCCAACCGGCGCCTTCGCGAGCAACTGCAAGCGGCCCATCCTGACGTGGCACAGCACGATCCAGATCGCGTGCTGGTCCGGATTTCCCAGGCCATACCGGCCAGCTTCCCTGCTGACGCGCGCGCGCTCTATCTCAGGTCCGAAACCCTGACGGAACTCGCCATAGCGCGCTTGCGGCTGAATGCCGGCGAAGTGATGACCGGTTTGTGCGATGCCAATGGCAAGGCTATTCACGATTGGCTGACGCTGGAACAGGTCAGGGCGCTGGTGCATGCCGTTGACGTGGGTGCCGAATATCCGCGCTATGTGAGAACACTGGCCTACGCACCACCCCGACTGGCACAGCGTGTCAGCCAGTACCACCGGGAATGGCGGAACGCGCTGTTGCTGCGCGCACTACAGGGCCGTGTCGAGAAAAACCTGAGTGAGGCCGCATGCCAGGCCCTGGTCGACTTTTCTCAAGCCATGAGCGAGCAGGCCGACCAGGCACGGCTCGCACCGTTGGCACTGCTGGCCGCGCCAGGCGCCTCGGCACACGATATCGTGCATGGGATGTTTCTGCTCCAGTTGCCCCGGAGCACGGGCTGGGTACTGTATCGCCCGTTCTATCAGCAAGATAGCGTTCGCGAGTTCGCCAGCCTGGAGCTGCTGATGGCAGCGATTCGCGCACCAGGCGAATTGCAGCAGAGCGTTCTCGACTGGTTGGACGAGGATGCCCGGCCGGTCTATGCCGATGATGGTTTTACGCGACCTCATCTGCATCCGGGGCTCTCGCAACTGGCTCACCTGGTCGGCCCAGGCGCGTCCTTGGTGGACAACATTCTGGAAAGCCTCAAACGCCCGGTCAGCGCAGCATTCGATCCCTGGACCGAGCAGCTGCCCAGCAAACTGTTCGACGCCAGAATCGAGGCCATGATCCTGTTGGCATCCAACAGCAGCACGTCCAACGCGCAAGAGAAATGGGCGCTGGCCAAGCAAGCTGCCTGGGCCGCGTTCAACGGCGCCACGCTGTTCCTGCACGGTACCCTGGCGAATTTGGTATGGCTGATGAGCGCGGTGCCCGCCTTGAAAGAAGACTTCGACGAAGTGCTCCACGCCAGCGCGGAGCAAAGGGGCGTGGCCGCTACCGACCTGCTGACCAATCTGGCGATGCTGTTGGCCCACCGTGGCGCCCGGGAAAAACAGGGCATTCTTGTAGAAGCCGTGCCGCACACAACACGTCTTGACGAACCGGCTGGCCGCAGCGCCAATGACCCGGAAGTGGCCGATAAGCCAGACAAAGCCACCTGGCAGCCGCACAGACCGGCCACGTTGCAGATAACCAGCTGGCGCAACAAGCAACGCCTTGGTTATTTGACCGCAGCGCAACGCGGCGACTTGGCCAGGCTGCAGGCCCACGTTTCCCTGAACAGCCAGGACGCCATTACCAGCGGCCGCTTGCGCGGCCTGTACCGGGTCGAACAACGCCTCTACACAAGGCTTCAGGGAATCCCCTTCGAGGTGCGGGAAACCTACGGCGGCATGCAGATCATCGGCCCGGACGTCAGCCAGGAAGAATGGCAGACCCACTGGGGTGGCGCGCCTGATGACTACCACATCGTTGGCCGCGAACGGCTCAAGGGCCCATGGCTGGCACGCTGGAACGGCGAATGGAGGCTGGACCTGGCCTTGGCAGGCGGCATGCCGAAAAGCAGGGAAGCCATCCATGCCGAAAACCAGCGGCAGTTCGACGCGCTGCGCGCCGCTGCTCAGGCCAATGGGGATGCGCTGGCCAAGCTGCAAACCCTGATGGACCGCAACACCACACAGCTTCAAACCTATGACGAGATGGCCGATGCATTCAGCCAAGCGTTCAATGCAATGCCCACCCGCGACCTCGCTCAGCTCCCCGAATCACTGATTGAGCAGCGCCAGGCGTTGCTGGTGCTTCGCCGGCAACTTCATCCCGAACTCAGGGCAGCTGCCCTCTACCTGGAAAAGCAAAAGAAGTTGCTGCATGAAAACATCGGCTTCTTCAGGCAACTGCTTGAGCCGCGCTTCCTCAGGATGAGCCATAAGACCGATTTCCAGCGGCGCCTCAGCAGCTGGTCGGTGGCGGCCATCGACAATGACATGATGCTATTTCGACGTCTGCTGGAGCTGACCGACCACGATATGCTCCGGGAGCAATCCATCGGCTTGCTCAAGCATCCGCAAACGCCGGAGCAGATGCAACGCTACGTGGCGTTTCGCGATCTGACCCAGCAAACGCTGGTTACCACCCGCCAACTACTTGAGGTCAGCGAGCAACTGGACACCCTGTTTCCTGAAGTGCTCGACGACAGCCGAATCGACTTTCCCAACAAGCGTGAGAAGGTTGACCAGGCCATTCGCCAGCGCCCCTATTCGACATTGATCATCCGCGCGCAACTGCTCAGCGACCAGGCCTATCTGACCCTTGACAAGACCCGGCTGACAGCCGAAGCGGCTACCGACCTGGTGCCGCTGCAAGATGCTCTGAGCAACAAGGCGCTATCGGCCACGATATGGAGCCATGATGGCCTGGCCTCCGCCGACCTGCCCCGCGAACAGCAAATTGAGGTACTGAACCAGGCACTGCGCGAATACCGAGTGATCCTCGGCAAGGCCCATTACATGCAGTCCTTCACGTCGCAGGCAGTGAATGGCGAAATGCTGGAAGCCTACGTGCAAGAACTCAGTAGCCTGGTGCGCCAGACGGAAACCCAGCTGAGCAATGTCCTGGCCAGCATCGAGAGCGGTGCCGCACCTGCCTTGCCGCGCCCGCCCCATCGTGTCCGACCTGGCCGACGCATGCTGATCCGTACGTCCCACGGCCGCTCGGTGCTGGTGGAGCGTGACCAGGCGGGCCAGCGCGCGGTCCTGCGCAACCCCGTCAACGAGCAGCCCGCAGGCGCCTATGAACTACGTGGCGATCAATGGCACGAACTCACTGCAGCGGAGCAACCTGCGCCACAGGGCAGCGCAGAGCCAGGCCGCCGTGCTGCGCGCCTGCTGGCGCAAACGGACCAGCGGCTCGCCCTGGCAGCGCGCTATGGCAACGAACCGAACAGCCTGGCAGACCTCATGGACTGGCACATCGACGACCTGCGCCAGGTCGCACAGCAGCTGGAAAACGTAGAAGCCCCCGAAGCCCGTCGCCTGAGCAGCCAGCTGAGCGATGCCATCATCCTGGTCCGCGGGGAAAAACGACGCCTGCTCACCGATGCCTACCTCAACACCCGCCACCCGGACGCCAACGCCCTGCGCTACCTGCATGAGCAAGGGCGCCTGCAGATCAGCCTGAGTACGTCACGCAAGCCGCTGCGCACGGCCAATGATTTTCTTGACGTGTATGAAGTACGGGACCGTGAGGCCCCGCATAAAGTGCTGTGGGAAGCGCACTTCCATTACCGCAGTGCCGACGCGGCGCCGCGCGCATTCGCCAAGGCACATCTGAAATTCTGGGAAGCGCGTGGCAAGGAGCGCGAGGCCCGGCTCGAGGAAGCGGGAACCGCCGCTCAGCGACTGGAGATCTACCGTGGCGACCTGCGTCTGGAGCAGATCGCCGACATCATTCCGTTCCCCGCTGCCTGAGGCGGCCGGCAAACGCAAGGCCCGGCCTCAGGCCAGGGCCTTGTCCAGGGCGCGCTCGATCTCGCCCTTGATGGTACCGCTCATCATCGACAGCATCATGCCCAGTTTCAGCTCAACGCGGATGCTGTCTTCAGCGATGTGCACGCTACCGCTGGCGCCACTGCGCGCCACGTCGACCCGGTCACCGTTCCAGGTGGCCTTGAGGTCGTATTCGCGGCTGAGCTTGTCGACCAGCGCTTCGGCCTTGGCGCGGGCGGCATCGCGGCCGAGGGAGTGTTTGCGTTCGACGCTGATCTGGGTCATGCGGGTGTTCCTGGGTATGTAGACATAATCTGCATTATGCCCGCCCCTGCCCCCAGGCACACCCCGCCAAGACAAATCCGCCCGTTCGCCCTAGAATGGCGGTAATTTTTTCCGGTGAAGCGATATGAACGACCAGCGCAAAGGCGACCACGCCGAACCCACCACCCATTTCGGCTACCAGGACGTCCCTGAAAGCCAGAAGGCGAAGAAAGTCGCCGAAGTGTTCCACTCGGTCGCCGCCAAGTACGACCTGATGAACGACGTGCTATCCGGCGGCATGCACCGCCTGTGGAAGCGGTTCACCATCGAACTGTCGGGCGTGCGCGCCGGCAGCCGCGTGCTGGACATCGCGGGAGGGACCGGCGACCTGGCCGCCAAGTTCTCGCGCCTGGTCGGCCCGACGGGCCAGGTGATTCTGGCCGATATCAACGATTCGATGCTCAAGGTCGGCCGTGACCGCCTGCTCGACCGTGGTGTGGCCGGCAATATCGAGTTCGTCCAGGCCGACGCCGAAAAACTGCCGTTCCCGGACAACCACTTCGACTGCGTGACCATCGCCTTCGGCCTGCGCAACGTCACCCACAAGGACCAGGCCATCCGCTCGATGCTGCGGGTGCTCAAGCCGGGCGGGCGCCTGTTGATCCTGGAGTTCTCCAAGCCGACCAACAAGCTGATGTCCAAAGCCTACGATGCCTATTCGTTCGCCTTCATGCCGCTGGCCGGCAAGCTGATCACCAATGACTCCGAAAGCTACCGTTACCTCGCCGAGTCGATCCGCATGCACCCCGACCAGGAAACCCTCAAGAGCATGATGGTCGAGGCCGGTTTCGACCGCGTCACCTACCACAACATGACCAGCGGCATCGTTGCCGTGCACCGGGGAATCAAGCCCTGATGCTGCTGGCCGGGCTGCTCGCCAGTGTCGAACATGGCCTGAACCGTGTCCTGCGCATGGACAGCACGGCCTTGCCGCGGCTGGCCGCGCTCGCAGGCAAGGTCATCGAGATCGACTGCCGCCAGCCGGCCCTGCAGGTGTTCATCCTGCCCGATGAAGAAGGCCTGATGCTCGCCGCCCACTGGGAAGGCGCAGTCGACTGCAGCCTGCGCGCCCCGGCCGGTAGCCTGGTACAACTGGCCGTTGCCCGGGACAAGACCGCCGTGCTGCACAGCCCGCAGGTCGAACTGCATGGCGACAGTGCCGTGCTGCTCGACCTGTTCGGCATGCTGCAGGACCTGGAACTGGACTGGGAACACGAGCTACAGCGCTGGCTCGGCCCGGTTGCCACGGCCATGCTGGCCGGGCACATCCGCCTGCGCGCACGCTGGACCCGCCAGGGCCTGGCACGTTTCAGCCAGAACCTGTCCGAATACCTGGCCGAAGAGTCCCGTACCCTGGTGGGCAAGCGCGAAGCTGAAGCCGCCTTCAGCGAACTCGATGCCCTTAAGCTCGACACAGAACGCCTCGAGGCCCGCCTCAAGCGCCTCTCCCGATCCCTTGATACCAGCGAAAACGCATGAAGCTGCTCGCCGTCCGCCGTCTTTTTCGCATCCAGCGCGTGGTAATCCGCTACCGTCTCGATGACCTGCTGTTCGAACAACCCCTGCTGCCCTGGTGGCTGGCCAGCCTGCGCCTGCTGATGCCCTGGCGCTGGCTGCCGCGCAAGCCATCAGCGCTCAGCCGCGGTGCGCGCCTGCGTCTGGCGCTGCAGGACCTGGGGCCGATCTTCATCAAGTTCGGCCAGTTGCTGTCCACCCGCCGCGACTTGCTGCCCACCGACATCGCCGACGAGTTGATGCTGTTGCAGGACCGCGTGCCGCCGTTCGACCCGAAAAAAGCCGTGGCACTGATCGAAGATCAGCTCGGCGCCAAGGTCGGCGAAGTGTTCAGCCGTTTCGACGTAGAGCCACTGGCCTCTGCTTCGGTCGCCCAGGTGCATGCCGCCCGCCTCAAGAGTGGCGAAGAGGTGGTGGTCAAGGTGGTGCGCCCTGGCCTGAAGCCGGTCATCGCCCAGGACATGGCCTGGCTGTTCCAGATCGCCAAGGCCGCCGAGCGCGCCTCGGCCGACGCCCGCCGCCTGCACCCGGTGGAAATCGTCGGCGACTACGAAAAGACCATCTACGACGAACTCGACCTGCTGCGCGAAGCGGCCAATGCCAGCCAGCTGCGGCGCAACTTCGAAGGTTCCGAGCTGATGTACGTGCCCCAGGTGTACTGGGACCTGTGCCGCCCCAAGGTGCTGGTGATGGAGCGCATCTACGGCGTGCCGGTGACCGACATGGCCACCCTGGCTGACCAGCGCACTGACATGAAGATGCTGGCCGAACGTGGCGTGGAAGTGTTCTTCACCCAGGTGTTCCGCGACAGCTTCTTTCACGCCGACATGCACCCGGGCAACATCTTCGTCAGCACAGTCAAACCGTGGAGCCCGCAGTACATCGCCATTGACTGCGGCATCGTCGGCAGCCTCACCGCCGAAGACCAGGACTACCTGGCGCGCAACCTGATCGCTTTCTTCAAGCGTGACTATCGCCGCGTTGCCGAACTGCACATCGACTCGGGCTGGGTACCAGCGCATACCAAGGTCAATGAGTTCGAAGCGGCGATTCGCACCGTGTGCGAGCCGATCTTCGAAAAACCGTTAAAGGATATTTCCTTTGGCCAGGTGCTGATGCGCCTGTTCCAGACCGCCCGGCGCTTCAACATGGAAGTCCAGCCGCAGCTGGTGCTGCTGCAGAAGACGCTGCTCAATATCGAAGGCCTGGGCCGACAGCTGTACCCTGACCTGGACCTGTGGAGCACCGCCAAGCCGTTCCTCGAACGCTGGATGCGCGAACGCATGAGCCCCAAGGCGGTGCTCGGCAACATTCATGGCCAGGTCGAGCAGCTACCGCACCTGGCTGGCATGGCCCGCGACCTGCTCGAACGTCTGTCGCAGCCTCACCTGGAAGACCCGCAACTGCCGGAACATCGCCGCCAGGGCGACCGCTGGGCGCTGCGCCTGCTCGGTGCCGGCCTGCTTGGCGGCGGTGCGGTGCTGGCCACCGGCGCCGCCGAGGCCGCCAGCCTGGCCGCACCTGGCGCCTGGCCGGCCTGGCTGATGCTGGCCGCCGGGCTTTACCTGATTGTGCGCCAATAGCCAGCCGCGCTGCTGGCTGGCACACTAGCGCAAAGGGCCCGGCACAGGAGCGGGCCCGCTTTGGAGTCGACGATGAAAGACTGGCTGGACGAGATCAAGTGGAACAGCGATGGCCTGGTACCGGCGATCGCCCAGGACCACAAGACCGGACGTGTGCTGATGATGGCCTGGATGAACCGCGAATCGCTGGCGCTGACCGCCGCCGAACAACGCGCCATCTACTGGTCGCGTTCCCGTGGCAAGCTGTGGCGCAAGGGCGAGGAGTCCGGCCATGTGCAGAAGTTGCATGAAATGCGCCTGGACTGCGATGCCGACGTGATCATCCTGATGGTCGAGCAGCTGGGCCACATTGCTTGCCATACCGGCCGTGAAAGCTGCTTCTACCGCGTCTTCGAGGACGGCCAGTGGAAAACCGTCGACCCGGTTCTGAAAGACCCGGATGCCATCTATAGCGCAGGACACTGACATGAGCGACACCCTCAATCGCCTGGCCGAAGTGCTCGAAGAGCGCAAACAAGCGGCTCCTGACAGCTCTTACGTGGCCAGCCTGTACCACAAGGGCCTGAACAAGATCCTCGAAAAGCTCGGCGAAGAGTCCGTCGAGACCATCATCGCAGCCAAAGACGCTGCCGTGAGCAAGGATTACAGTGATGTCATCTATGAAACCGCAGACTTGTGGTTCCATAGCCTGGTCATGCTCAGTGCGCTGGGCCAGCATCCGCAAGCCGTGCTAGATGAACTGGAGCGCCGCTTCGGGCTTTCCGGGCACGATGAAAAGGCCGCGCGTCAGCCTTCGGCCTGAGCCAATAGAATTCTAGGAGAGCACCATGGGTATTTTTGACTGGAAACACTGGATCGTCCTGCTGGTGGTTGTCGTCCTGGTCTTCGGCACCAAGAAGCTGAAGAACTTCGGCAGCGACCTGGGCGAGTCGATCAAGGGCTTCCGCAAGGCCATGAGCGATGAAGAGAACAAGCCGGCCGAGCAGGCCCCACCGCCCGCCCAGCCCGTGCCGCCAGTGCAGGCGCCTCACCAGCAGAGCAGCGCGCAGCCGCAGCAAGGCCACACCATCGAGGGCCAGGCCCAGCCGGTCCAAGAGCCGCAGCGGAAAGACTGACCCATGTTCGGCATCAGCTTCAGCGAGCTGCTGCTCGTCGGCCTGGTCGCCTTGCTGGTGCTCGGCCCCGAGCGCCTGCCTGGCGCCGCGCGTACTGCGGGGCTGTGGATCGGGCGGCTGAAACGCAGCTTCAACGCGATCAAGATGGAGGTCGAGCGCGAAATCGGCGCCGACGACATCCGCCGCCAGCTGCATAACGAGCACATCCTGCAGATGGAAGAGGAAGCCAAGCGCATCCTCAACCCACTGACGCCACCCGCGCAGCCGCCGGTAACCACGGCCAGCGTGCAGCCACCTGCCGGGCTCGAAGCCAGGCCGGTCGAGCCATCTGCCGCACCGGCCACATCTTCTGAACCGCCTCAACCGCCGCGAGCCCCATGAGCGAGAACCCGGAACATGACCAGCCAATGCCGCTGGTTTCGCACCTGACCGAACTGCGCACCCGCCTGCTGCGCTGTGTGGCAGTCATCTTCCTGATCTTTGCCGGGCTGTTCTCCTTCGCCCAGCAGATCTATACCTTGGTGTCGGCGCCGCTGCGCGACCATTTGCCGGCCAATGCGACGATGATCGCCACCGACGTGGCCTCGCCGTTCCTCACGCCGTTCAAGCTGACAATGATCGTCTCGCTGTTCCTGGCGATCCCGTTCATTCTCCAGCAGATCTGGGGCTTCATCGCGCCAGGCCTGTATCGCCATGAAAAGCGCATTGCCATTCCGCTGCTGGTATCGAGCATCCTGCTGTTCTACGCCGGGATGGCTTTCGCCTATTTCCTGGTGTTTCCGCTGATGTTCAGCTTCTTCGCCAAAGCCACGCCGGAAGGCGTGGCGATGATGACCGACATCGCCGCCTACCTCGACTTCGTCATGACCTTGTTCTTCGCCTTCGGTGTCGCCTTCGAGATCCCGGTAGCCGTGGTGCTGCTGGTGTGGATCGGCGTGGTCGACGTGAAGTACCTGAAGAAGGTCCGCCCGTACGTGATCATCGGCTGCTTCGTGGTCGGCATGATCCTCACGCCGCCAGACATCTTCTCGCAGACACTGCTCGCGGTGCCGATGTGGCTGCTGTTCGAGATTGGCGTGCTGTGTGGCAGCCTGATCCGCAAACGCAGCCATGCCGACGAAGAAGCCACCAACGACCCTGACGACCAGCCGCCAGCGACCCAGCCGTGAACCTGTTACTTCTTGAAGAGGCCGATTTCGTCTCGGCCGAGCGTGTCGTTCTCGCTGATCGGCGCTTCACCCACATGCAGGAAATCCACGGTGTCGCGGTGGGCGACACGCTGCGCGTGGGCCGCATCAACGGGCTGATGGGCAAGGCCACCGTGCTGCGCCTTGAGAAGCATGAAGCCGAGCTGGAGGTCGCCTTCGACCAACAGCCGCCGGCCAAACTGCCGCTGACCCTGGTGCTGGCCGTCCCGCGTCCGAAGATGCTGCGCCGGCTGTTCCAGACCGTGGCCACCCTGGGTGTGCCGCGGCTGATCCTGGTCAACAGCTACAAGGTAGAGAAAAGCTTCTGGCAAACGCCTTTTCTCAACCCTGAAACCATCCGCGAAAACCTGATTCTCGGCCTTGAGCAGGCCCGCGACACGGTGCTGCCCGAAGTGATCATCGAAAAGCGCTTCAAACCGTTCGTCGAAGACCGCCTGCCTGCCATTGCCGAAGGCACTCTCGGCCTGGTTGGCCACCCTGGCCCCTACCCGGCCTGCCCACGCGCGGTTGAAGGCCCCGTAACCTTGGCCATCGGCCCCGAAGGCGGCTGGATTCCTTACGAAATCGAGCTGTTCGGCAAGGCTGGCCTGGCACCTGTACAGCTGGGTGAGCGCATTCTTCGTGTGGAAACCGCGGTAACCGCCTTGCTCTCACGGATTTTCTGACAGACGGGTCAGCTTTTATCTATCAAGTTTCCCCGGCGCAAGCCGATGGCGTTGGCAACACTACAATAATCTGTGCTGCCACGTTGCCGGGGAGTCGAACATGTACCAATGGTTTTCCCAATCGCTCGGGAATGTAAGCGTCAATCGCAAGTTGGGGCTGGGCTTTGGCCTGGTGCTGGTGTTGACCCTGGCCATCACCTTTACCGGTTGGCAGGGTTTGAACAGTGTCACCGAGCGTGGTGACAAACTGGGCAACATCTCGGTGATCCACCAGTACACCCAGGAGCTGCGCATCGCCCGCCAGCACTACCAGCGCGACCGCAACGACGCGGCCATCGGAGAGCTGGAAAAGGCCCTGGGCAATCTGGAGCGCCAGATCACCTTCATGCTCGGGCAGATCGAGCAACCCACCGACCGTCAGCGCCTGCAACAGCAGCAGGCCGCAGTCAGCCAGTACCAGCAGGCCTTCAACGAGCTCAAGCAAGCCGGTCAACGCCGCGATGCCGCTCGTGGTGTGCTGGGTGACAGCGCCGACAAGGCCGCCGAGCTGATCAGCCGTGTGCAGCAACGCCTGCTGCAGGGTGGCGACATCAGCCAGTACCAGCATGCCGTGGACGTCAGCACACTGGTGCAACAGGCGCGCTTCCAGGTACGCGGCTACACCTACAGCGGCAACGCTGACTACCAGCAAACCGCGCTGCAGGCCATCGACCAGGCACTGGCCGAGCTCAAGGCACTTCCCGCCAGGCTGCCGGCCGAATATGCCGCCAGCCTCGACGACTCGGCCACCGCTCTGGCCGCTTACCGCGATGCGGTAACTCAGTTCGGCACTGCCCAAAGCGCCAGCGAGCAGGCCCTGCAGCGCATGGCTGAACAGGGCTCGCTGCTGCTGCAGACCAGTGAGGCAATGACCGTTTCGCAAACCGAAGTGCGCGATGCCGGCACCGCCCAGGCCAAAGTCATGCTCGGCGGTGCCACGGCCTTGGCCCTGGTACTGGGCCTGCTCGCGGCATGGGCCATTACCCGGCAGATCATCGTCCCCTTGCGTCAGACCCTGGCTGCCGCAGAGCGCGTGGCCAACGGCGACTTGCGCCAGGACCTGCTTTCGACTCGCCGCGACGAACTCGGTCAGTTGCAAGCCAGCATGCAGCGCATGACCCAGGGCCTGCGCGAGCTGATCGGCGGCATCGGTGATGGCGTGACGCAGATCGCCAGCGCCGCCGAAGAGCTGTCGGCGGTCACTGAGCAGACCAGCGCCGGGGTCAACAATCAAAAGGTCGAGACCGACCAGGTAGCGACTGCGATGAACGAGATGGCTGCCACCGTCCACGAAGTGGCGCGCAACGCCGAGCAAGCTTCGGAAGCGGCAGCCATGGCCGACCAGCAGGCACGCGAAGGCGATCGTGTCGTCAGCGAAGCGGTCGCGCAGATCGAGCGCCTGGCCAGCGAAGTGGTCAACTCCAGCGAAGCGATGAACCAGCTCAAGGCCGAAAGCGACAAGATCGGCAGCGTGCTTGATGTGATCAAGTCGGTGGCGCAACAGACCAACCTGCTGGCGCTCAATGCCGCCATCGAAGCGGCGCGTGCGGGTGAAGCCGGGCGCGGCTTTGCAGTGGTCGCCGACGAGGTGCGCAGCCTTGCCCAACGTACCCAGCAATCCACCGAGGAAATCGAAGAGCTGATCGCCGGCTTGCAAAACGGCACGCAGCGCGTGGCCAGTGTGATGGACGCCAGCCGTCAATTGACCGACAGCAGCGTCGAACTGACCCGCCGCGCCGGCAGCTCGCTGGAAACCATCACCCACACGGTGTCGTCGATCCAGGCCATGAACCAGCAGATCGCCACCGCCGCCGAGCAGCAGAGCGCCACCGCCGAGGAGATCAACCGCAGCGTGATGAATGTTCGCGATATCTCTGACCAGACTTCCGCAGCGAGTGAGGAGACCGCCAGTTCAAGCGTCGAACTGGCGCGCCTGGGCACCCATCTGCAAGGGTTGGTCGGGCGATTCAGGCTCTGACGCCTCTACACTTGCGCTGAATTTTCCTACAGAACTTTCAGGTCAAGTCCTACAAGCCCTCCGCCGATTGGCAGGGATGAGACGCCAGCACTACGCCAGCATCTCATCCCCACCAACTGGACGGAGACTTGCCATGTTCGGCTACCTCAATCACAGGCTCGGCAACATCAGTGTCGGCGCCAAGCTCGCCCTGGGCTTCGCCGTGGTCCTCGCGCTGACCATGGTCACCACGGTCAGCGGCTGGCGCGCTCTGGACGGCGCCATCACCCGCTCGGAACAGCTCAGCGAAATCGGCAAGATCAATGATCTGGTCAAGGACCTGCGCGCCGAGCGCATCACCTACCGGGTACTGGCGGATGACGCCAGCAAGGCGCAGATCGCCAGCATTCTGCAGCAGCTCGACGCCATGCTGACCACCCTGCAGCAGCGCAGCAGCGTCGATGAATCACGCCAGATGCTGACCCAGAAGCTGCAGCTGCTGCAGCGCCTGCGCGATATCTTCTCCACACTGCAACGCAGTGTCGACGAGCGCCGTTCCGTCCGCGCAGCGATGCAGGCCCAAGAGCAGAAGCTCAATGACGTCATCGACGAGCTGCAGACCCAGGCTCTGCTGAAGATGCCTGCTGATAGTCAGGGCAGCGTGCTGGGGCTGATGGATAACCTGAGCCGTCAGGTCGACACTGCCAATCAACAAAGCCTGGTGCCGGCCTACACCTTCTCGCCCCTTGAGGACTTCGCCAAGGTTGGCGATGTCGCACTGAGCGCCGCCGATACCAGCCTCGGCCAACTGCTCAAAGGCCTTGCACCACTGGGGCTGCCACGCACGCTGACGCAACAGCCCGGGATCGAACTGGGCAAGTACCGCAGCAGCCTCGAGCAGTACCGCCAAACGGCGTTGCAGGTCGAGCAGTTGCAGAATGAAATGGAACAGATGGGCACCGAGCTCAGGGCCGTCAGCCTGGAGCTGAGCGACAGGAAGGTGGAGCAACGCGACAGCGAGGCCGTGGCTGCCCGCGCCTTGCTCACCAGTGTGGCGCTGCTGGCTCTGATCGTTGGTGTCATCGCCGGGTGGTTGATTACCCAGCAGATCACCCAACCGCTGCGCCAGACGCTGGCGCTGGCCGCGCGCATCGCCAAGGGCGACCTGAGCCAGCTCGAACCGGTGCAGCGCCGTGACGAAATGGGACAACTACAGACCCGCATGAGCGAGATGATCGCCAGCCTGCGCGAACTTATCGGTGGCATCGACCAGGGTATCGGACAGCTCTCCCAGGCGGCATCACAGCTGGCAACGAGCAGTGAGGACACCAAGCTGCGCATCAACCAGCAGCGCGAGGAAACCGACCAGGTCGCCACCGCCATGAACCAGATGAGCGCCACGGTGCAGGAGGTGGCGCAGAACGCCGAACAGGCTTCCCTGGCGGCCACCAATGCCGACCAGCAAGCGCAACTGGGTGACCAGGTGGTTAGCGACGCCATTGGCCGTATCGAACAACTGGCGGGGCAGATGGACCATTGCCTGGCCGCCATGCAGCACCTGGCCGGCGAGAGCCAGCGCATCGGCAGCATCCTCGATGTGATCAAGTCGGTGTCCGAACAGACCAACCTGCTGGCTTTGAATGCAGCCATCGAAGCGGCACGGGCCGGTGAAGCGGGACGCGGCTTTGCCGTGGTGGCCGATGAAGTGCGCGGCCTGGCCCAGCGAACCTCGACCGCGACCGAAGAGATTGGCCAGCTGATCGACAGCCTGCACAACGGCACCGACGAAGTGAACCGGCTGCTGGACAGCAGCAAGAGTCTTACCGAGCAAAGCGTCGAGCTGAGCCGCAGAGCCGGGCAAGCCTTGGGGCAGATCACCGACACGGTATCGAGCATTCAGGGCATGAACCAGCAGATCGCCACGGCCAGCGAGGAACAGAGCGTGGTGGCCGAGCAGATCAACCGCAGCGTGATCAGCGTCAGGGATGTGTCGGACCAGACCAGTACGGCCAGTGAACAGACCGCGGCTTCGAGCGGGGAGCTGGAGCAGCTGGGGCGGCAGTTGCGGGGGATGGTGGGACGGTTCAGCCTTTGAGACCGAATCGCCTGCTTCGCGGGCTTGCCCCACAGGATTCTGCATTGCCCCGATGGCGTTGCAGTACCTGTGGGCAAGCCCGCGAAGGGGCCGGTGCGGTTACAGCACCTGGCGCAGGAACGCCTGCGCACGCGGGTCTTTCGGCGCAGCAAAGAAGGCGGCCGGTGCCGAGTCTTCCAGCAGCTTGCCGTGATCGAAGAACAGCACGCGGTCCGCCACTTCACGGGCAAAGCCCATTTCGTGGGTGACGCAGACCATGGTCATGCCTTCCTGGGCCAAGGTCTTCATCACGTCCAGCACCTCGCCGACCATTTCCGGGTCGAGCGCCGAGGTCGGTTCGTCGAACAGCATCACCTTCGGGTCCATCGCCAGGGCACGGGCGATCGCCACCCGCTGCTGCTGGCCGCCGGAAAGGCGCGACGGATACTCGTTGGCCTTCTGCGCAATCCCGACTTTCTCCAGCAACGCCCGGGCCTTGGCTTCACGCTCGGCCTTGTTGCGCTTGCGCACCACCTTCTGCGCCAGGCACAGGTTTTCCAGCACCGTCATGTGCGGGAACAGGTTGAAGTGCTGGAACACCATGCCGACTTCGCGGCGGTAGGCGTTGATGTCGGTCTTCGGGTCGGCCAGTTGCAGGCCGTCGATGGCCACGCGGCCTTCGTCGAAATGCTCCAGGCCATTGAGGCAGCGCAGGAAGGTCGACTTGCCCGAACCCGACGGGCCGAGCACCACCACCACTTCGCCCTTGGCAACCTGGGTGGTGACGTTATCCACAGCCCGCACCACATGGCCACGGGTGTCGAAGACTTTCAGCAGGTCACGGACTTCAATCACTTTGCGCAAGCCTCCGCTCGAGCCGGCTGGCGATGTGCGACAGCGGCAGGTTGATCAGCAGGTACAGGCCTGCCACGCAGAACCAGATCTCGAAGGTCGAGAACGACGTGGTGATGGCCTCGCGGCCGCTCTTGGTCAGCTCGGTGATGGCGATCACCGACACCAGCGAGGTGTCCTTGACCAGGCTGATGAACTGCCCGGCCAGCGGTGGCAGCACACGCTTGAACGCCTGCGGCAGGATCACGTGGCGCATCGACTGGCCCGCGTTCAGGCCCAGCGAGCGAGCAGCCTCGTTCTGGCCCTTGGCAATGGACTGCACGCCGGCGCGGACGATTTCCGCCACATAGGCGCCGGTGAACAGCGCCAGCGCGGCCACCCCGGCAAACTCCCGGGACAGGTTGAGTACGGTGCCGATGAAGAAGTAGAAGATGAAGATCTGCACCAGCAATGGCGTGCCGCGCACCAGTTCGACGTACACCGTCGACAGGTCGCGCAGGGTCGGGTTGTTCGACAACCGGCACAGGCCGGCGAACAGGCCGATCACCAGGCCCAGCGCACCGGACACCACCGAGATCCACAAGGTGGTCCACAAGCCCCAGGCCAGCGGACCAGCGGCCCAATGACGGGTCACGCCGATCTGGTCGCCTTCGGCGACGTCGTCGCCGCGGCTCAGTTGCAGGCTGTCCTTGGCCACCTCGAGCACTTGCTCGGCGCCGCTTTCATCCTTCAGCGTGACGCGGGCATTGTCGCCGGAGATGACGATTTCCTGCACGGTGCCGTAACCGGCTGCGCGTTGCGTTTCTTCAGCCTTGTAGGCGAAATATTGCGGTACGCGGTTCCAGCGCCACTCGTAGGAAATCATCGAAGTGGCCATGTACAGGCTGAACGCCAGGCCCACCAGGACCAGGGCGGTCAAGCCATGCCAGGGCCACTGGGCTTTCTTGTGTTTGATCACGTGGGGTACTTCCGTAAATGCGAACGCGCAGGGTTTGCCTGCGCGTCGGGGTCATAAAGCCGGGCTTGTGGCCTGGGCCTTATTCCATTTCCTTCAGCCAATCCTTGTTCTTGAACCACTTGTCGTGAATACGATCGTAGGTCCCGTCATGCTTGATCTGGTGCAGGAAGTTGTTGATGAAGTTGATGCTGTCGTAGTCGCCTTTCTTCAGGCCGAAGGCCAGCGGCTCGTAGGTGAATGGTTCTTCGAGGAACAGCAGCTTGCCAGCACCGGCCTTCTCGACCGCCACCACGTTGTACGGCGCGTCGTAGACGAAGGCGTCAGCCTTGCCGTTGACCACGTCCATCACCGCTTCCTGCTCGTTGTCGTAGCCGTGGTACTTGGCTTTGCCGATCAGCTTCTTGGACACCATCTCGCCGGTGGTGCCGAGCTTGGAGGTCAGGCGGTACTTCTCGTTGTTCAGGTCCTTGTACGACTTGATCTCGCCCGCCAGCTCCTTGCGGATCAGCAGGGTCTGGCCAACCACGATGAAAGGTTCGCTGAAGTTCAGGCGCAGGTTGCGTTCCTGGGTCAGGGTCATGCCGCTGCCGATCATGTCGAACTTGTCTGTCAGCAGGGCCGGGATGATGCCGTCATAAGCGGTGGAAACAGCCTCGAATTTCACACCCATGGATTTGGCCATCGCTTTGAGGATATCGACTTCGAAGCCGATGATCTCGCCGCGCTTGTTGGTCATCTGGAACGGCATGTAGGTTGGGTCCATGCCCACCCGCAGGGTGCCGCGCTTGACTGCGTCGTCAATGGCGCCGGCCTGGGCCGCAGTCACGGCGACCAGGGCGGTGACACCGACCAGCAGTCGCGAAAGATATTTCTTGATCATCACCAAGTCCCCTAGCAAGAAAAGAAGCGAATCTTATTGTCGTGGCACGGCCGTACCGGCCAATGCGGATTATCGGAGAGGGATGCTAACGCATGGCGGCTCTCGGACCTAGAGCCGGGGGAGACTTTGTTGGCCAAAATCCGTTATGCAGGACTATCGCAGGCGAGGGCTCTGCCCTCGTTTCGCGACACAAGGCCGCTCCTACAAGAGAATGCATATCCCTGTAGGAGCGGCCTTGTGTCGCGATAGGGCCGCAAAGCGGCCCCAAGGTCATCAGGCGCCGACGAGTGCCGGTTGGCCTTCATTCTCCGGATGCAGTGGCAGCAGCGGCGAATGCGGGTCGTTCTTGATCGAGGCACGCCAGACATCGATCCACGCCGCATTGTGTTCGGCCCAGACCCGCTCGTGCAGGCGGCTCAAGGCCACTGGGTCGCTGAGCAAGGCCAGGCGGGTGTTGAGGTCCAGCCCTTTCGGCCCGACCTCGATCGCCTTGGCCACGCGCTCGGCACGCAGCGCCTCGATCGGCGCGGCCTGGCCGTGGCGGGCGGTGGCCATGGCGCAGGCCAGCGCGTTCTGCCGAGGGTCGACCACCGCACGCACGAAGCCGTCATGCAGGGCATGCCAGCGGTTCTCGTGGGTGTACTGGTCGGTGGCCAGCAGTTCTTGCGGCGTCGCATATTCCTCGGGAATCAGGAACAGCTTCTCGTCCTTGGCCGCCAGGCCCAGGCGCGTGCGGCTGGAGATGACCGATACCGGGATCGACAGCACCAGCGAGCCAACGATTGGCGCCAGCCACCACAGGAAGCTCGGGTTCAGCCAGGCCACCAGCCCGGCCCAGGCGAAGCCCAGCAGGGTCTGCGGACCATGGCGGCGCAGCGCTTCGCTCCAGGGGGTGGAGTCGTCGTCACGCTGCGGCGAGTTCCAGGTTGCCGCCCAGCCGAGGAACGCCGCCAGCACGAAGCGGGTATGGAAGATCATGCGTACCGGCGCCAGCAGCATGGAGAACAGCATCTCCATCAGCATCGACAGGGTGACCTTGATGCGCCCACCGTACTCGACGGCACCCTTGGCCCAGATCAGGATGACGCTGAGCAGCTTGGGCAGGAACAGCAGCACGATAGTGGTGGAGAACAGCGCCACCGCCTTCTCCGGGTGCCACTGCGGCCACAGCGGGTAGAGCTGGTACGGTTCGATGAAGTACTGCGGCTCCATCAGGGTGTTGGTCGCCAGCAATGCCGTCGACAACACAAGGAACAGGAACCACAGCGGCGCCGACAGGTAAGACATCACCCCGGTGAGGAACACCGCACGGTGCACCGGGTGCATGCCCTTGACCAGGAACAGGCGGAAGTTCATCAGGTTACCGTGGCACCAGCGGCGGTCGCGCTTGAGCTCGTCGAGCAGGTTAGGCGGCAGTTCTTCGTAGCTGCCCGGCAGGTCATAGGCAATCCACACGCCCCAGCCGGCACGGCGCATCAGCGCAGCTTCGACGAAGTCGTGGGAAAGGATGGCGCCGGCGAACGCACCTTTGCCCGGCAACGGGGCCAGGGCACAGTGCTCGATGAACGGCTTCATACGGATGATCGCGTTATGGCCCCAGTAGTGCGATTCGCCCAGCTGCCAGAAGTGCAGGCCGGCGGTGAACAGCGGGCCGTACACGCGAGTGGCGAACTGCTGCATGCGCGCATACAGGGTGTCCATGCCCGAGGCTTTCGGCCCGGTCTGGATGATGCCGGCGTCCGGGTTGGCCTCCATCAGGCGCACCAGGCTGCTCAGGCACTCGCCACTCATAACGCTGTCGGCGTCGAGCACGACCATGTACTTGTACTCACCACCCCAGCGACGGCAGAAGTCGTCGAGGTTGCCGCTCTTGCGCTTCACACGGCGACGGCGGCGGCGGTAGAAGATACGGCCAAAGCCCTTGGTTTCGCGGCACACGTCCAGCCAGGCCTGTTGCTCGGCCACGGCGATGTCGGTGTCGTTGGTGTCGCTGAGCACGAAGAAGTCGAAACGGTCGAGGTTGCCGCTGGCCGCCACCGACTCGAAGGTCGCCCGCAGGCCCGCGAACACACGCGGCACGTCTTCGTTGCAGATCGGCATCACCAGCGCGGTACGCGCCTCGGGGGCAATCGGCTCGTTGCCGGCACTGCTGCCGGAAATCTTGTATTTGTCGCGCCCTGTGAGCAGCTCGAGGAAGCCCATCAGCGCGGTCCAGAAGCCTGCCGACACCCAGCAGAAGAGAATGCCGAACAGCACCAGGATGGACGTCTGCAAGGCATACGGCCAAACCTGCACCACGGTGTCCCACAGCGGCTGGCTGACGACTTCGTTCAGGTCGACGAACGACCAGCCCTGGTATGGCAGGATGCCCTTCATGTACCAGCCAGCGACGATGGTCTGGCCAATCATGAGGGCAAGCAGGATGTAACGACGGATCGAGCCGACCGTGCGCCAGCGCGCAGCTGGCAGCTCGCGCTTGGGCGGCTGCGGCGCGTTGGCACGGCCAGTCATGCGCCGCCACATGCGGATCAGCACATTGGTGCGCCATGGCTCGGGCACGACCTTGGTGCGCTTGATCGGCGGCGCGATCTTCAGGCACAGGCGGCCGCTGCCGTCGACACCGAGCATCTCGGCATCTTCCAGCTCGGCGGCGCTGCCCACGGTCAGGCGCGGGCCGACCGAGGCCTGCACGGCCTCGGTGGCGTTGGCGACCGGGTTGGCCGCCAGGCGTTGGTGCAGCTCACTGAACGAAGTGCAGCTGGCGAGTTCCGCGCGCTGCTCATCGCTCAGTGGGAGGTGGGCCAGGTATTCGCCAAGCGATTCTGGCCTTGCGCTTGAGTTACTCATCGGCAGGCAACTGATAGCTCCAGGTCTCGGTCAGCACTTTTTCAGTGGTGGCCGGGGTCCCGTTGGTGGGTGCCGCATCGGCGGCGGGTTGTTCGGCCTTGGCTGGTTCCGCCTTGGCGGTTTTCTCATGCTTGGCGTGCTTGGTTGCTGCCTTTTCCTGCTTGGTTTCAGCAGCAGGCTTGGCCGGCTCGACCGGCACGTCACGCACCAGCGCAGCGCGCATTTCGGTGGACTTGTTGGCTTCCTTGACCTTCAGCCGCAGGGTCAGGCGCCAGCCCTTGGTCTCCGGGTTATAGCGCAGATTGTTCTCGACCACCTCGGCATTGTCGCCAACGCTGATCTGGCTGCGCACCGGAGTGTCTTCCGGCAGGGCGGCAAGGGCTGGACCGGCGAAGTCGACCAGGAAGGCGACGCTGCCGTCTGGCTGGCGGATCAGGTTGGACTGCTTGACGTCACCGGTGGAGCGCAGGGTCTGCTTGACCCAGCCCAGGTCGGGGGCCTGGAACTGCTGCTCGTCGATGGTCCAGTGCAGGCGGTAGGCGTATTCGAACGGCTTGCCTGGTTCAGGCAGCTTCTCCGGGCTCCAGAAGGCAACGATGTTGTCGTTGGTTTCGTCGGCGGTCGGGATCTCGACCAGGTCGACGGTGCCCTTGCCCCAGTCACCTTTCGGCTCGATCCAGGCGCTTGGACGCTTCTGGTAGTTGTCGTCGAGGTCTTCGAAGTCGCTGAAGGCGCGCTGGCGCTGCATCAGGCCGAAACCACGCGGGTTTTCGACGCTGAAGTTGCTCACGGCCAGGTGTTTCGGGTTGTTCAGCGGACGCCACAGCCATTCGCCGTTGCCGGCGTGGATCGACAGG
Source organism: Pseudomonas sp. NBRC 111130 (assembly GCF_001320485.1). Lineage (NCBI taxonomy): Bacteria > Pseudomonadati > Pseudomonadota > Gammaproteobacteria > Pseudomonadales > Pseudomonadaceae > Pseudomonas > Pseudomonas sp. NBRC 111130. The sequence goes on along the minus strand of NZ_BCBG01000011.1, from coordinate 121,981 downwards.
CCTTCGGAGTCATGCAGGGCCGGGCGATAGTTCAGCACTTTGGAGGGCTGGTTGGGGCCGAACAGGAACATGCTGGTCAGCGGGGCGATACCCAGGCGGCTGACCTGGTCACGCAGGAACACGCGCGACTGTACGTCGACCACGGTATCGGTACCCGGGCGCAGGATCAGTTTGTAGGCGCCGGTGGAGCGTGGCGAATCAAGCAGGGCGTAGATCACCAGATGCTTGTCGGCCGGCTTGGGCTTCTCGACCCAGAACTCGGTGAAGCGCGGGAACTCCTCGCCCGACGGCAGCGCGGTGTCGATGGCCAGGCCACGGGCCGACAGGCCGTACACATGGCCCTTGCCGACCACGCGGAAATAGCTGGCTCCCAGCAGGGTCATGATCTCGTCCTGCTTGTCGGCCTTGTTGATCGGGTAAAGCACGCGGAAACCGGCGTAACCGAGGTTCTTGACGGTTTCCGGGTCGTGCGGCACGTCACCGAACTCGAAGCGGCTCGAGTCGTACTTGATTTCCTCGACACGGGAGGCAGTGATCTCGTTGATCTTCACCGGTGTGTCGAAGTGCATGCCCTGATGGTAGAAGGACAGCTTGAACGGGGTCTTGTCCTTGGCCCACTCGGCCTTTTCCTGCAGGAAGTGGATCTTCTGGTAGTCCGCGAACTTCATGTCGCGGAACACCGCAGGCAGATTGCTCTTCGGTGCTTCGTATTTCTGGCCGGCCAGATCCTTTGCCTTGGCTGCAACATCGTCAAGATTGAATGCCCACAGCTGGCCCGCGCTCATCAGGCCGACCAGTGCCACACTGGCCATCAGGGCCTTGCGCAGCCCGGTGCCGGGGATTCTTGATGCTTTTTGGGGACTAACAATCACGAGCAACCCTCGCCGAAAACAGATCATGAAACCAACGGCCAGCGACAAATGCCGGGTTGGCGAGCACTGTTCGGACCCCATGAGGGCGTAATGATTCCCCAAACGGGTCCAGACAATACTCGAGTCAGAGTGAAACGAACCTGCGAACGCAGGCTCACGCAGCGCGCGATTATCCAGCAGGATGCGTTACAACGCATCAGTGTGGACTAACTATTTATCGTACAAAACCCCTTGTTTTCCTATAAACAAAGGGTTTTTCGACCTCATATTTGTAACAAGAATGTCACAGGGCCATCATTGACCAGATGCACCTGCATGTCTGCACCGAAGCGCCCGCTTGCCACATCGGCATGCAGGCCGCGTGCCTTGCTCAAAAGATAGTCGAACAATTCCGCCCCGAGCGCCGGTGGTGCGGCGGTCGAGAAGCTCGGCCGCATGCCGCTGCGGGTATCAGCCGCCAGGGTGAACTGGGACACCAGCAGCAGGCCGCCACCGACATCCTTGAGCGACAGGTTCATCTTGCCCTGCTCGTCACTGAACACGCGATAGTTCAGCAGCTTGTGCAACAGTTTGTCGGCGTGTTCACGGGTATCTTCGGGCTCCACCGCCACCAACACCAGCAAGCCCTGGTCAATGGCACCGACAATCTCCCCGCCCACTTCCACGCGTGCGCCACGCACCCGTTGCAGCAAGCCCTTCATGCTTCTTCCAGCGGCAGGTCGAGCAGACGGCGCGCCATCTGGTCTGCCGCACGCACCAGGGCATCGGTGATACCTGGCTCGGAGGCAGCATGCCCGGCGTCGCGGATGACCTTCAACTCGCTGTTCGGCCAGGCCTGGTGCAGCGCCCAGGCGTTGTCCAGCGGGCAGATCACGTCGTAGCGGCCATGCACGATCACTGCTGGCAGATGGGCAATCTTCGGCATGTCGCGAATCAGTTGGTCGGGCTCCAGGAACGCGTTGTTCATGAAGTAATGGCATTCGATGCGGGCAATCGACAGCGCGCGCTGTGGCTCGGAGAAGCGGTCGACCACCAGCGGGTTCGGGCGCAGCGTGGCGGTACGGCCTTCCCAGGTGGACCAGGCCTTGGCCGCGTGCATCTGGGCGATCTGGTCGTTGCCGGTCAGGCGCTTGTGGAAGGCCTTGACCAGGTCACCCCGCTCCTCCGCCGGGATCGGTGCGATGTAGTCCTGCCAATAGTCCGGGAACATGCGGCTGGCGCCTTCCTGGTAGAACCACTCGATTTCCTGCGGACGGCACAGAAAGATGCCGCGCAGGATCAGACCGTGAACACGTTCGGGGTGGGTCTGGGCGTAGGCCAGCGCCAGGGTCGAGCCCCACGAGCCGCCGAACAGTACCCATTTTTCGATGCCCAGGTGCTTGCGGATGCGCTCAAGGTCCTCGACCAGGTGCCAGGTGGTGTTGTTCTCCAGGCTCGCGTGCGGCGTGGAGCGGCCACAGCCGCGCTGGTCGAAGGTGATGATGCGGTACAGGTTGGGGTCGAAGTAGCAACGGCTCTGGGCATCACAGCCCGCACCCGGGCCACCGTGGATGAATATCACAGGCAGACCTTCCGGCGAGCCGCTTTCATCGACATACAGCACATGCGGCGCTTCCACGGCCAGATCGTGCCGGGCGTAGGGTTTGATCTGCGGGTAGAGGGTCTGCATTGCGCACTCCGTGTGAAGGGGGATTTGGCCGTGGGCCATCATAAACCTGAATTGGCCGTTTGAGCATGCCCGCGCAGCAGCAAAGCCTCCGAGCGCGTGAGGCTAGACATATCTAGCGCCTGCCGCACCCGGCACACATCGAAGATCGAGGCCCCGCCACCACGAGCCCGATCATGACCTTGCCCCCGCACTACACCCTGATAGCCGAAAAAATTCCCGCTTGGATGAAGGCGGCACCGGACACACACCAAACGCTTCGACACTCGCTGCGTACGCCGCTGCCGTGGTTCGAAAACGCCTGCCTGACCAACCCAGCCATCTGTCGCGAACTGCAGCCTGCCTATGCCCGCCACCGCGAAACCGAGTCGCGCTGGCGTACGCTGCTGGCCCCATTACCTGGCCTGGAGGACTTCGCCCGGCCACGCCTGGTCGACGCCCTCAAGACGCGTTTCGGCCTGACCATCGACGTCGATCACACCTACTTGTTCAACGCCAGGTTGGCCGCCGCTTACCGACTGCGCAGCAACGATGCACGGGATTCAATGGCCACGGCGCAAGCGGCGCTGAAAATGGCCACGCAGCCATTGTTGAAATGCGCCCTGCAAAATTTCGAGGCGGCGCAGGCACGGGAGGGCGGCCTGGACGAAGGCGACCTGAAAGCCCAGATACTCGACAGCGACCGCTACCTGGCCTTCATGCCACAGGGAAAGCCCGTCGCTATCGAGCCAAGCGCGTTTGCCGCTCTGGTTCGTGAGCTGGACCTGGGCGGCCAATACCAGCAATGTATCCGCAACCTCTTCAACCCGCCGGCGCGGCCGCTCGGCGGCGAGACGGCAGCGTCGGTGATGGCTGCCGCGAAAGGAGCCGAGCACCATGCATTTGTGTTGCAAACGCATCTGGCATTGCTCAAGGGCGACATTGATGCCACTTGGCACCGCGCTCTCAACGCCTTGCCAGGCTCGACTGACGATACGCTGACCTGCTCGTTCCTCAAGCTGTGGGACGTGGAGCTGACCAGCATCCTGATCATCGGGCCGTCGCGCCAGGGTGCCAGCCAGAGCGTGCCCATAGTTGCGTACATCCCTGACGACCCAGTCTCGCCACTGAAGGTCTATGCCTCTAGCAAAGCCTTCGCCGATGCACTGCGTGATCGCCTGCTCGACCGCGATTACCTGGCGTTCTTCCAACGTTTCATCCCCGCCCGCTCAAGTCAGGCGCTCAACACCCACCTCGAGAACCGCCTGCGGCCATGGACCCAGCCCCCTGGTCAAGCCTGGCAGGAGCGCCAACCCAACCCTGCGGCGCAACTGCACCTGCGCGAGTCGCCGCTGCTGCAGCCCATGCTCACCCAGTTGGCCAACCAGAAAGCCCGGCGCCTGCAGGACGATGCCCTGTTCCATGCCGTCCCCACTGCGGTGCGAGACGAACAATCGTTTGAGCATCTGCTGGCGTTCTTCGGCCAGGGCGCGCTGCAGGCACTTAACATCGCTGCGTTCTTCGTGCCTGCGCTGGGCGCCGCGATGTTGGGGGTGGCGGCGCTGCAGCTGGGCTACGAGGTTTACGAAGGGATCGAGAGCTGGACACGCGACGAGCGCGATCAAGCGCTGACCTACCTGATGGATGTGGTGGAAAACGTCGCACTGATGGCAGGTCTCGCCGCAGCCGGCGGTGGCGGCGCCATTCCAGCGGTGGAGCGAATCCCGGTGGAGGCACCTTCATTCATCGAGGACCTAGGCCCGGTTGAAATGCCGGACGCCAGCATCCGCTTGTGGAAACCCGACCTGGCACCCTTTGCCCACGATATCGTCCTGCCAGCAGGCCTGCAGCCAGACGCCTCAGGTTTGTACACCTATCAGGGCAAGACCTGGCTCGCCCTGGAGGATCGGTGGTACGTACTCGACGCCACCCAGGCGGCGGACCAGTTCACACTCGCGCACCCGACCAGGGCCGAAAGTTACAAGCCGCTGATCCGGCACAATGGCGCGGGCGCCTGGCTGCATGGACTGGACAAGCCTCGGGAATGGTCTGGCATCACGCTGTTCCGCCGTTTGGGGCCGCTGGGCGCGACACTCGACGAGGCCACCGCGGCACGCGTCCTGGAGATCACCGACACCAGCGAGGCCGTGCTTCGGCGCACGCTTGCCGACCAGTTGCGCCCGCCTGCACAATTGCAGGACACGCTCTGGCGACTCAAGCTGGACGCCGCCATCCCCGCTGAGCTCAGCCCCGCCGAGCGCAGGCTCAGGTTCGAGCGCGCCTTTGAGGCGTTGCAGGCGACCGATGACAGCGATGCCGCCCTGTTGCGGCGGGTCTACCCCGACCTGCCGTTCACCTTGCGCGACGAAGTGCTGCACGGTGCCACGCCTGGCGAACGGGCGCAGCTGGCACAAGGCAAGGTGCCCGCGCGCCTGGCCGAGGAGATCCGCGCCTACCTGCTGCAACTGCGGCTCAGCCGTGCCGGCGAAGGCTTGTTGATACCTGCGGCCAGCAACGCCGATACGGACAGATTGGTCCTGCGCATCATGACGCGCCTGCCGGGCTGGTCGGCGCAGGTGCGCATCGAAGTCAGGGCTAACGGCAGCCGGGGCAGCTTGATCGACAGTATCGGCCCGCAAGACGCGCAGATCATTCGTATCCTGGCACGTCATGCGGACGGCTACAGCGCCCTTGAAGCCGACGGTCGCGAGTTGCACGGGGTGGACAACCTCTTCGCGGCGCTTGCCCATGCCCTTCCCGATGCCCAACGCAATGCCTTGGGGGTACCTGGCGCCTGGGACGGCGAGCGCCTGCGAGACCTTGTCCGGCAGGCTCCGCTACCGCCTCGCCAAGACATACGCGAGGCGCTCGGCCTGCCAGCGGTTACGCCCGGCTACGTACCGCCAATGCGCCTGGCTGGCGGTCGCCTGGGCTACCTGCTGAGCGGCCGGGGCGCCATGAGCGGTTACATCCTCAGGGAGACGTTGCTCGACAGCCTGCGGATGCTTGGCTTTCAGGACCATGTGCCGGTCTCGGTCGAGCGCATTCTGCAGGCACTGGAAGAAACCGGCATGACCCGTCACCAGATCAACGCCCGCTTTCAGCAACTGGTGGACGAACGCCAGCGTCTGGACCTTGCCATGAGCCAATGGAACGCAATTTCGGCAACCCTGGCCGACCCTGAGGCCAGGGCATCCAGCCGCAGCCACATTGGCAGAGCCATCTGGCAGCACTGGTACTCCAACTGCTTGCCGGAAATCACCTGGATGCGGCTGCCCCTGCGTCTGGAGCAAGCATTCATCGACGATTTCCCGGCCACGTTGCCCGAGTTCATCTACCAACGAACGCGCAGCCTGCAGCTCATCGACATGAACCTGGCCCCCTCACCATCTCTGGCTAGCGACTGGGCCCAGGCTCAGGCATTGCTGGCTCGCTTTGCGAACGTCGTCGACCTGGAAATCAGCCGCCCAGCGTTCATGATCCACAGATACTCCATCTTCGCCATGGCGCTGATTCAGATTCCGACCCAATTCCCGGCCCTCACCCGCCTGAGCTTCGTCAACCAAGGCGCCATGATACTCACCGCCGACCTGAACCGCCTCGGCACCCTGGGCCAACTGCGCCATCTCGACCTGAGCGGCAATGCCCTGGCGTGGACTGCCGGCGCACCGGGGCCGGGCATGACGCTCGACTATCTGGGGCTCGACCGCATGGGTTTCTACAGCTGGCCGAGCTGGCTGGACGCCAACGCGTTAGACACCATCGCCGAGGTGTCTTTGCGCAACAATTCGCTGATCGAGCTGCCGCGCTTCTTGTTGGACAATGCCGAGCCTGCAGCGCGTCAAACGCGCGTTGCACTGGGTGGCAACTCGCTGCTTGCCTCGGTGGGCCAACAGATCCAGCTCAACCCTGACGGCCCGAACCATCGATTCACCTTCAATCTGGGCGTGCAGCGGGGCTCGTTTGGCGTGCTTGAGCAACACCTCCGTGGGCGCGATGAACTTCGTGAGGTACTGTCCCATTGGGTGGACACTGCCAGTGATACGGCGTCGCCATTCGATACGAACCTGGCTGGCCGGTTAGCCATCAACCGGATGTTGGTCGAATATTGGGACCGCCTGCCCACTGGCGCAGCGCGCGAGCCCCTGGCACTCACGGACGTCGCCCTGGCGCATTTCCCGCCGCAGCTTCCAGCCTCTTTTACCGCCGAGGTCCGCAGCCTCACCCTGACCCGGGTGAGCATGACACTGGCGGAGCTGGACGCTTTGCTTCAGCGCTTCACCCACCTTACCCAGTTGCATCTGGAGGGCCATGTCCAGCCTTTGACCATGCTCCCTGAGGCGCTCACCGGGCTGACCTACCTGCAGGGCCTTACCCTGCATGATCAAGGCCTGCTGGTGGGGCAACAGAGCCTGGATCTGCTGGCGCGGATAGAAAGCCTGCGCATGCTCGACCTGTCCGGCAACCGCTTCGACGTCATTGCACAGGTGCCCGCCCCGCTGGCATCGCGGATCGAGCGACTGTACCTGGGCAACAGCAACCTGCAGCAATGGCCAGCCTGGGTGGAGGCGTTCAGCGAACTGCGCTTGCTGGGGCTGGACCACAACCTGATCAGCGAGCTGCCCCAGCATGTGCTCGAAAACCCAGTCAGCGCCCGTCCGCTGCTGGAAGTGTCGCTACGCGACAACCCACTGACCGACGCCAGCCTGCGGCAGGCCTATCATAGCGAGGGCAACGGCCGCCGCTACGCCTTTGTCATGGACTTGCCAGACGACCTGCAGGCGCACCTGCAGGATGACGCATCCGACACCCTGAGCGAGCATTCGCCAAGTTCCAGTCATGGCTCCAGTGGCGAAGAGGAAGGGGAAGACGAGGTGTTGGGGATGCACCCCTGGTTGCTCGACACGCCCGAGGAAAATCAGCTTCACGAACAGGCGTGGCAAGCGTTGGAACAAGACGAACAGGGCGACAGGCTGCTGCGACTGGTCGAACGCCTGCGCCAGAGCGCACCGTTTCGCGACAGCCGCCTGCGCCCGGCTTTCGCCAGGCGGGTCTGGGCCGTGCTGCAAAACGCCGCCAGCGACGCCGACGAACGCGCGCTTTACAGCGCGATCGCCGAAGAGGCTCTGCTGCAAGATGACGGCAGCCAGACCTGTCACGACGGCGCCCACCTGGTGTTCAACCAGATCGAACTGCGCCTGTTCAACCAGCAAGCGCTACGTGATATCCCACAAGCAGATCAAGGGCCGGCGCTGTATCGGCTCACGCGCCGGCTGTACCGGATGCAGGCCTTGGACGACATCGCCCTTGCCCGGCGCAATGGGCGCGACGAGGCGGAGGTACGCCTGGCCTACCGCATGCGCTTGGCGGCGGAGCTGGACCTGCCGGTTCCGCCCGGCGGAATGCTGTACGAAGCCACGGCCGCGGTCAGTGCGCTCGAGCTGAGCCAAGTCCTGTCCGAAGTGCAACAAGGCGAACATGGCACTGCATTTCTGACCTATGCGGCCAATAACGAGGCTTGGGTGAACCACCTGCGCCGCGCCTACGCCGTGCGATTCGAACAAATCGAAAGCGAATACCAACAGCAGGTCAACGGCCTGACCGATCGCTTCCCCGACCAGACCCTCGAGCAGTTGGGCCCCATGTTCGCGACCCTGGAAGCTGAAAAGAACAACCGTGAGCAAGGGCTGATTCGCGAACTGACGCACCTCGCGAGCCAGAGCCAGGAGTCGCCGACATGATGCAAGCAACCAACATGCGGTAACAGCACACGCTTGGCAGAGACGACCCGCTCCCGGTGCAGGGCCGTCTCTGAAGTGCAGATATCTACCACTTGCACGGCAGGCAGAACAGGCAAATTCCGCTGCTCTCATCAAGCAAAGGAGCCGGCCATGCCCATCCCGCCCAATGTGCACTACGCCACCATCGAAAAGAACATCCCTGCCTGGCTCAAACGAAGCTCCGAGCCCCTGCATCGCGAACTACGCAATTGGCAACAGGCCCCGGCCTGGCTGGCAGCAGCCATCGAGCGACAGCCAGACGTCGCTCGGGCCTGGAGCGAAGAACATGCTCGGCATCGTGAGCATCAGGCAGACGTGCAGAAGCTGTTCGCCCATTTGCCCGACCTTGAGACCTACGCCAGAAAAGCACTGACCGACGCCATCAATGAACGGTTCAAGCCTGAGTCCCCCATCGATGTGGACAATACCTACCTCATCGATGCTCGCCTGATTGACATCAACAATGCCATCCACAGCCGCCAGGCCGTGGACCGGGCGACGCGCTCGCTGCTGCACTGTGCCTTGCACAACTTCGATGCCGACGCGGCGGCCGAACATGGCATGGACGCGCCCGAAACGCTGCTGAAAAAGTCAGTCATCGTCGATTACCGGCGATTCATGGGCACCGTACCCATCATCAACAGGGTCGACATCACCGCCGAGGCCTTCGCCGACCTGTGCCGCAACCTGGATATTGGCGCCAGATACCACGACCTCGTGCATGCCATCTACTACCCAGCCGCGACGGCCGGGCGCAGCGCCGACGACGCGGCACTGGATGTTTACCTGACGTTGGGCAGGGCCGAAGTTTCGGCATTCAGGCAGTCCTTGCACTTCGCTCGGCTGAAGGGCGATATCGACAAGGACTTCTATGAAGCGGCCCTTGCCGTGCCCTTGGACAAGGCACCGACGGCGAATACCACCATCACCTTCAGCACACTCAGCCTCTGGGAAGCCGAGTTGAGCGGCATCGTCCTCGTCACGCGGGAAGCAAATGGGCAAAAGACCCAAGCCCTCTACAATGCGCAGGACGACGAGACACCGATCAAGACCTTCAGCTCCATCGACATGCTGGAAAAAGAGCTGAGCGACCGGCTACGAGCGAATATCGACTACCTAGACCCGCACATTGCCGACCGCGACAAAGCCTCGGTGCAATACCGCCTGGCGGAACGCCTGACACCCATCCAATGGAGCACACGCGGCCTGCACGAGCGCGTGCCTGACCCACACACCAGCCTGTACCCGGTCAGCCGACCGTTCAGCCATGCGTTCCAGGGCATGATGGCGTTCAAGAAGGCCGAACGCCATGAGAAGGATGCGCTGTACCATGCGGTCCCTACCGAAATCGTTGACCGCCGTACCGCCCAGGCCCACCGCGAACTGATCTTTGGCCGTGTGTTGACCGGCTTGAACATCGCTGGTTTCTTCGTGCCTGGCCTAGGCCAGCTCATGCTTGCAGTGTGCGTGACCCAACTGGCCTTCGAGGTTTATGACGGCATCGAAGCCTGGCACAACGACGAGCGCGACACTGCGCTCAATTACCTGGTCGACGTGATCGAGAACGTTGCGATCATGGCTGCCCTCACCGCTGCGCATCAGGCATTGAAAGGCATCAAGGGCGAAACCAGCGGCCCGGCAGAAGAGCTCGAGGTAGAGCGCATTCCGCTGGAGACACCTTCCTTCATCGAAGAACTGGAAGAAGTCGAGATGCCCGACGGCCAGACCCGCTTGTGGAAACCCGACCTGACGCCCTACCGAAGCAACCAAGCGCTACCCAATGGCCTCGAACCGGATGAACGTGGCCTGCGCCAGCACCAAGGCAAGCAATGGCTGGTCGTCGAAGGCCAGCAATACCAGGTCGAGCAAACGCCGGCGACGGGCGAATACCGCCTGCGGCATCCCTCTACCCCGCATCGCTACCAGCCCCTCCTCAGGCACAATGGCGCCGGTGCCTGGCTGCTGCCCGGGGAGCAGCCGCAGCAATGGGCAGGCACGGCGTTACTGCGCCGGCTCGGTCACTTGAGCGCACACTTCGACGAAACGACGCTGCAGCGGATTCTCGACATCAGTGCTACCCACGAAGACGTAATCCGCCGAACCCTGGCGGAAAACGGGCGACTGCCTGCCTTGCTGGAAGATGCCTTGCAGCGCTTCAAGCTCGACCAAAGCATCCGCCAGATACCAGATAGCAGAGCCTGGCCTGCCGCATTCGCACGGGCCTATGAAAGCCTACCCATTGTCCAGGCACCTAACGGTGAACTCATCCGGCGTGTCTATCCCGGCCTACCGAGCCCGGTCATCGACGAGCTGGCACGCAGTGCCGATGCCCGTGAACAGCAGGAACTGGGCAGCGGAAAAATGCCCCTGCGCCTGGCTGAGGAAGCCCGCATCTACCTACAGCAGACCCGCCTGGCCCGCGCCTACGAGGGTTTGTTCCTGGCGAGCGTGCGCAATTGGGATAGCGACTGCCTGATCCTCCACACCCTGCAGCGCTTGCCCCACTGGCCGGCAGATACGCGCCTGGAACTGCGCCAACGACGCTTCTGGCCCAGCCAAAGTGCCAGCATTGGCCCCCTCGATGCGCGCCTGCAGAAAACCATCAGCAGCGCCGAAGCGGGTTACATCGTCCATGTCGATGGCCCGACGGACACGCCCGCGCCCCTTTACCCAAACCTGCCGGCCGCGCTCTTCACGGCATTGCCTGAAGCCATGACGCAACTGGGCGTCTCCGGGTCGATCGACTTGCAGCACCTGCTGCAACGCAGCCCGCTACTACCCCGAGCGGAGTTGCGTGCGGTGCTGGGCATGCGCCCCGTGCGCCCAGGTTATCGCTCCCCCATGCGGCTTGCCGATGGGCGCGTAGGCTACCCGTTGAGCGGCGGCCTGCCGTCCACCGCCGACATCAGCCGTCAGACCTTGCTCGACGCAGTGGCCGCGACCGGATTGCCCGAGCACACCCGCAGGTCGGCGGAGCAGATTCTGCTGACCCTCACCAGCCCCGGCCGTACCCGGTTGCAAGTATTCGAGCGCCTGCAACAGCTACTGGAGCAGCGCAACGAACTGCAAAGCCGGCTGGACGAGTGGCGCGAAGGCATCGCCCCAAACTCCGAACAGTCCACAGCCGACCATGAGAACCTGCGCAATGCCATCATGCAGCACTGGTACGAGACCGCACTCGACGAGAACGGCGAGCATACGGCGCAACTGACCCTGCAACGAGTGCCCTGGGTGGATGTGCCGATGAACCTGCCACAGCACTTCACCGCCCAGGTTCGCCGGCTGCACCTGCTCGACCCGGCATCGGGCAACCTGGCCGGTTGGTCGCAGCATGACCGTATGCTGCAGCGCCTGCTGCGACAATTGCCTCACCTTGAGGAGCTGGAGATCAGCCGCCCGTACAACCCTCGGGCCACGCCTTCGCCGTTGCTGTTCAGCATCGCCACCATCAGCCAGCACCTGCCTGGCCTGCGCGCGCTGGCCTTGACCAACCAGAACATCGCACTCACCGCGACCGACCTCGACCTCCTGGCCGGGATGCCCCAGCTCAGGCGCCTGGAGCTGCGCGGCAACCGATTTGCCCAGCACAATACCCCGAGCCTCCACGAACTCTCACTGGAGTACCTGGGCCTGGACAACATGCAACTGAGCCAATGGCCCATCGGGCTCGGCGCCGATGCGCTAGGCCGCATTGCGCATGTATCGATGCGCAACAACAACCTCCGGTCACTGCCCACCTTCCTGATCAACGACCCGGACAGTGCACTGCGCCACAGCCTGCTCTCGCTGGAGGGCAACGACATCAACCAAGACCACCTGCAGCGTCTGTTGCTCAACGAAACCCGGTTGGCGTCGCACGTGACTGTGGATCATTCGCCGGCGGTTTCCGAACGGCTGGCGCGTATCCGTCGTGAGCGGCAACAACTGCGCGAGGCCATCGACGGTTGGGCGCAGGCTTCGACGTCCACCACGCCGTTGACGCAGGGCATGCTGGAGGATCGTGAACGCATCGAGGCGGCGCTCAACCGGTTCTGGGAGAACCAGGAACGCGGCCTGCCTTACCTGCGGCTGCAACTGGAGGATATAGCGCTGCAGCACTTCCCCAGCCGATTACCGGCATTCTTCCTCGAACGCGTGAATGCGTTGACGCTGAGCGGCGTCAGCGGCTCCACCGCACAGCTCGGCCAACTGCTTGAGCGCTTCCCCAACATCACCCGCCTGACCATTGACGCGCACATGGATGCCACGCCGTCGCTGGCATCTGCCCTGAGACGCCTGCCGCAGCTGGCTCATCTGGAATTTCGCAACATGGGCCTGGAGATCGACCAAGTCATGCTCGACACCTTCGGCGACCTGCCTCGCCTCACCTCGCTGGATTTGTCTGGCAACCGGGTTGGGGCCATTACCCAGGCACCAGCGGGGCTGGCCTCGAGCCTGACGTCGCTGAGCCTCAGCAATATGGGGCTGCAAGCCTGGCCCGCCTGGTGCGAAGGGTTGCTGCCACTGGAGCTGCTGGACTTGAGCACGAACAACATCGCTCAATTGCCTGACTACATTCTGCAGAACATGGAAAACCAAATGCCGATTTCATCGATCGCCCTGTTCGACAACCCTCTGGCATTGGACACCATCGTGCGTCTTCGGGTGTATTCGGAAAGCCAGCACAGCTTCACCTTCGCTCTGGACACCAACAGCCTGCTACTGACCGATACCTCAGATGACGACTCGTTGCTGGACCACCCCCACTTCCCGCTCGCCAGTGACGATACCCCACGGGTCGAATTGTGGAGCTTGGGCAATGAAGCCCAGAACGAAGCCCTGCTCGATTCCTGGCAAACCCTGCAGCAGCAGACGGACGGCGACAATCTGTTGCGGCTGGCCGGCCGCTTGCGCAACGCCGCGCCCTATGTCGACCCAACCTCACAAGCCGCCTTTGGCGAACGGGTACGCCTGATGCTGGTTACCGCAGCCACCCATGACGAGCTGCGCCCAACCATGAGCGCCATTGCAGCGGAGGCGCTGCCTGACCCGCTGACCGGCGCGCAGACCTGCCACGATGGTGCGCTCCAGACATTCAACAACATCGAGCTTCTGATGATGAGCAGCCGGGTTTTGACCGATGCCGGCGACTCGCTGGAGGACATGTATCGACGCCTGCGCCAGCTGTACCGCATGGGGCAACTGGAGCTGCTGGCCAATCAGCGTACTGCCCAAGGCGATCATGTCTCGGTACGCCTGGCCTACCGCCGCGAACTCGCCGCCGAACTGGACCTGCCGATTGCCGATGGCATGCGTTTCCGCGGGGCTGCCATGCTGGCCCCCGGCGAACTGGCCAGCGTCCTGGAGCAGGTCCGGGAGCGAGAAGGCAGCGATGCGTTCGTTACTTACCTGTTGGCGAACGACTATTGGACGGACCGCCTGCGTGCCGAATACGCAAGCCGTTTCGACGCAATTACTGAACGTTTCGGTGAACGTGTTCAGGAACTGAGCGCCCTGGACCTTCCCCTGCAGGAGGAACTGGCCCTGCAACAGGGGCTGCACGATGACAAACAGCAACAGGAGATCGACCTGCTTCAGGAGCTGACCCGTCTATACATCCGGCACGACAGACCAGCGCGCTTGACGGCTGGCGGTGGCCAGCCGGCTGCGAGCTACCGTCCGTAGTGCGACTGGCCCCACGCCAGCATGGCCGCCAGCAGTGCGCGCAATACATCCTGAGTCGGGGCGGCGAGGTCCTGGCGATAAGCAAACGGCGCTGTTTCATCCATATAGGTGGACTGTGCCAGCTCCAGCTGCACCGCATGGATGTGCCTGGCCGGGTCTCCATAGTGGCGGGTGATGTGCCCGCCCTTGAAACGCCCGTTCAACACATGGCTGTAGCCCTGGGCCTCGGCGCACACACCTTGCAGGCGCTCGGCCAGTTGCGGGTCGCAACTGGCGCCATTGAAGGTACCCAGGTTGAAGTCTGGCAGCTTGCCGTCGAACAGGTGCGGGATCAGCGAACGAATCGAGTGGGCGTCCCACAGCAGCGCGTAACCGTGCACGTCACGCAGGCGAGCCAGCTCGCTCTGGATCGTGTCGTGATAGGGGCGCCAGACACCTTCCAGGTAACGGCTGCGCTCTTCGGCTGTCGGCGCCAGCCCTTCCTTGAAAAGTGGTTCGCCGTCGAAAAGGGTCGACGGGTACAAACCGGTAGTAGCGCCCGCGTACAGTGGTTTGTCATCGTCCGGACGGTTCAGATCGATGACGAAACGCGAATACTCCGCTGCGACCACGCTCGCCCCCAATTCGCGGGCGAAGTCATACAGGCGCGGGATGTGCCAGTCGGTGTCGGGCAGGCTGCGGGCCTGCTCGACCAGGCCCTTGTCCACGGCCGGGGTCAGCTTGAGGCCGGCATGGGGCATGCTGATCAGCAGCGGCAGGCGGCCTTGGTGAAAACTCAGTACCTTGTCCATCGTGCCTCGCTCAGTCAAGTAATTCGTGGCCCTTGCGCACCACGCGCTTGGGCAGGTCGCCGCCGAGCCAGTAGGCCAGGTCGGCAGGACGGGCAATCTGCCAGGCGACGAAGTCGGCGACCTTGCCGACCTCCAGCGAACCGTGGCTGTCACCCAAACCCAGTGCCGTGGCAGCGTGCAGGGTGACGCCAGCCAGGGCTTCTTCCGGCGTCATGCGGAACAGCGTGCAGCCCATGTTCAGCATCAGGCGCAGCGACAACCCCGGCGAGGTGCCTGGGTTGAGGTCGCTGGCCAAGGCAATCTTCACGCCGTGACGGCGCAAGGCATCCATCGGCGGCAGCTGGGTTTCGCGCAGGAAGTAGAACGCCCCCGGCAGCAACACAGCGACCGTGCCAGCGGCGGCCATGGCGATCGCATCCTCCTCGGTCATGAATTCCAGGTGGTCCGCCGACAGCGCCTGATAACGCGCCGCCAGGCTGGAGCCGTGCAGCGAAGACAGCTGCTCGGCATGCAGCTTCACCGGCAGGCCCAGCTCATGCGCCTTGATGAACACCTTTTCGACTTGCGCCGGGGAAAACGCCAGGTGTTCGCAAAAGGCATCCACCGCATCCACCAGGCCTTCAGCGGCCAAAGCCGGCAGCATCTCGTCACAGATGTGCGCGATGTAATCATCTGCCCTGCCGGCATACTCCGGCGGCAAGGCGTGGGCAGCCAGGCAGGTGGCGCGCACCGCCAGCGGCAGCTCGTCGGCCAGGCGCCGGGCCACGCGCAGCATCTTGCGCTCGTTGGCCAGGTCCAGGCCGTAACCGGACTTGACCTCGAGGGTGGTCACGCCATCGCGCATCAACGCCTGAACCCGCTGGCGAGCACTGGCGAACAGCTCATCCTCGCTGGCCGCGCGGGTGGCCCGCACAGTGCTGGCGATACCACCGCCCTGGGCAGCGATCTCGGCATAGCTGACGCCCTGCAGGCGCTGCTCGAACTCGCCGCTACGGTTGCCACCGAACACCGCATGGGTGTGGCAATCGATCAGACCCGGGGTGACCCAGGCGCCGCCCAGGTCCACCGTTCGGTCAACCTCCAAAGGCTGCAGCTCGGCGCGAGGGCCAATCCACTCGATGAGCCCAGCACTGGTGACGATGGCCGCGTCCTCGATGATCGAGTAACGGCCCTCGGCCAGGGTTGCCGCGTGGCAGTGCTGCCAGAGGGTTCTCATGTGCGATCTCCTTGACTAGCGGTGCAGCTCGACCGGCACGTGCTTGCCTGCGCGCGGCTTGCACCACAACAGGTAGGACGCCACCAGGAACACCACCCAGACCACACCGACCAACAAGGCCGCCTGGGTATCCGGGAAGTAACCGAGCACACCGAAAATGAACACCATGAAGGCAATGGCCATGGCTGGGCCGTAAGGCCAGAACGGTACCGGGAACTTCAGTTGGGCCGCCTCTTCACGGCTCATGCTGCGACGCATGGCCACCTGGGTGACCAGGATCATCAGCCATACCCACACAGTAGCGAAGGTGGCGATAGAGGCGATAAGCAGGAACACGTTTTCCGGGATCAGGTAGTTGAGCAGCACGCCGACCAGCAGCGCCGCGCCCATCACCACCACGGTCATCCATGGCACGCCGTGCTTCGACAACTTGCCAAAGCTGCGCGGCGCGTGGCCTTGCTGGGCCAGGCCATACATCATGCGACCGGCGCCGAAGATGTCGCTGTTGATCGCCGAGATCGCGGCCGAGATCACCACGATGTTCAGCACTGCAGCGGCCGAGCCGATGCCCAGGTGGCTGAAGATCTGCACGAACGGGCTGCCTTCGCTGCCGATCTGCGGCCACGGGTACAGGCACATCAGCACGAACAGGGTCAGTACATAGAACAGCAGGATGCGCAGCGGCACGGCATTGATCGCCTTGGGGATGACGCGCTGCGGGTCCTTGGCTTCACCAGCGGTGACGCCGATGATTTCGATGCCACCGAAGGCGAACATCACTACGGCGAACGAGGCGATCAGGCCACCGATGCCATTGGGCATGAAGCCGCCATGTTCGAACAGGTTGCTGATGCCGGCAGCATGTTCGCCACTCACCTGGCTGAAGCCGAAGGCCATGATGCCGAGACCGGCGAGGATCATCGCCACGATGGCGCCGACCTTGAGCAGCGACAGCCAGAATTCCATTTCGCCGAACACCTTGACGTTGCACAGGTTGAGTCCGCCGATCACGAAGACGATGCCCAGCACCCAGATCCAGCGGGCCACTTCCGGGAACCAGAAGCCCATGTAGATACCGAAGGCGGTGATGTCGGCGATGGCCACAATGACCATTTCGAAGGCGTAGGTCCAACCGAGGATGAAGCCGGCCATGGGGCCGAGGTAGGTGGTGGCGTAATGGCCGAAAGAACCGGCTACCGGGTTGTGCACGGCCATTTCGCCGAGGGCGCGCATGACCATGAATACCGCAGCGCCGCCAATCAGGTAGGCCAGCAGTACAGCCGGGCCGGCCATCTGGATCGCCGAGGCGGAGCCGTAGAACAGGCCGGTACCGATGGCAGAGCCAAGGGCCATGAAACGGATGTGGCGGGCCGTTAGCCCGCGCTTGAGACCTTGAGCTTGTTGCATGTCACGTCCTTAAATTGTTTTTGTGGTCGTGAGATCGAAGGGGGCTGCCTTGCAGCTCTTCGCGGGCGTGCCCGCTCCCACCAGTACAGTGCCAGCCGTGAGGGCTTCGGTACTCCTGTGGAAGCGGGCGTGCCCGCGAAAGGGCCGCATGGCGGCCCCGGGTGGCATCACAGGCTAGGCAGCACACCCGCAGGCAGCAGCCCGGTCAGGCAGCCCTTGGCCAGCAGCTCGACAGCTGCCTCGATGTCCGGTGCAAAGAAGCGGTCACGGTCATAGTGCGGCACTTCCCGGCGCAGCGCCTGACGCGCCTGCTCAAGCTTCGCCGAAGTCTTCAGGCCTTTGCGCAGGTCCAGCCCCTGACACGCACCCAGCCATTCGATGGCCAGCACGCCACGGGTGTTCTCGGCCATTTCCCATAGGCGCTTGCCAGCGGCCGGGGCCATCGACACGTGGTCTTCCTGGTTGGCCGAGGTCGGCAGGCTATCGACACTATGCGGGTGCGACAAGGCTTTGTTCTCGCTGGCCAGGGCGGCAGCGGTAACCTGAGCGATCATGAAGCCGGAGTTGACCCCGCCATTTTCCACCAGGAACGGCGGCAGCTGGGACATGTGCTTGTCCATCATCAGCGAGATGCGGCGTTCGCTCAGCGAACCGATTTCGGCAATCGCCAAGGCGATGTTGTCGGCGGCCATGGCGACCGGCTCAGCGTGGAAGTTGCCACCGGAAATCACATCGCCTTCGGCGGCGAATACCAACGGGTTGTCCGACACTGCGTTGGCTTCGATGCCCAGCACCTCGGCAGCCTGGCGGATCTGGGTCAGGCAGGCGCCCATGACCTGTGGCTGGCAGCGCAGCGAGTACGGGTCCTGGACCTTGTCACAGTTCTTGTGCGACAGCGACACTTCGCTGGAGTCGCCGAGCAGGTCGCGGAAGCAGGCAGCGGTATCGATCTGCCCACGCTGGCCACGCACTTCGTGGATACGCGCATCGAATGGCGAACGCGAACCCAGCGCAGCTTCGACGCTCAACCCACCACAGGCGATGGCGGCGGCATACAGGTCTTCAGCCTGGAACAGGCCGCGCAGGGCATACGCGGTGGACGCCTGGGTGCCGTTGAGCAGGGCCAGGCCTTCTTTGGCGGCGAGGGTCAGCGGCTCAAGGCCGGCAACAGCCAGGGCTTCGGTAGCCGACAGCCACTGGCCCTGGTGACGGGCCTTGCCTTCGCCCAGCAGCACCAGCGACATATGCGCCAGCGGTGCCAGGTCGCCAGAAGCGCCAACCGAGCCTTTGAGCGGGATGTGCGGGTAGACTTCGGCGTTGACCAGGGCGACCAGTGCATCGATGACCTTGCGGCGGATACCGGAGAAGCCACGGCTGAGGCTGTTGATCTTGAGGACCATGATCAGCCGTACCAGGGCGTCATCCAGCGGCGCGCCAATACCGGCGGCGTGGGACAGCACCAGCGAGCGCTGCAGGTTTTCCAGGTCGTGGCTGGCGATGCGGGTCGAAGCCAGCAGGCCAAAACCGGTGTTGATGCCGTAGGCGGTACGGTCTTGGGCAATGATCTGCTCGACACAGGCGACGCTGGCGTCGATGGCCGGCGCGGCGCTGGCGTCCAGCTGCAGGCGCACAGGCGCGGCGTGGATGGCACGCAGCTGGGCCAGGGTCAGGGTACCGGGCTTGAGGGTCAGTACGGTCACTTCGCTACTCCAATTCTGTCAGGGGCCCGCAGGCCCCTCTTCTATTCAGTATCACTCAAAGCGCAGCGATCAGCCCGTGATCATTGGCAGGTCGAGGCCCTGCTCCTTGGCGCAGTCGATGGCGATGTCGTAACCGGCATCGGCGTGGCGCATCACGCCAGTCCCCGGGTCGTTGGTCAGCACCCGAGCGATACGTTCGGCGGCTTCATCGGTGCCATCGCAGACGATGACCATGCCCGAGTGCTGGGAGAAGCCCATGCCTACGCCACCGCCGTGGTGCAGCGATACCCAGGTGGCGCCGCCTGCGGTGTTGAGCAGGGCGTTGAGCAGCGGCCAGTCGGAGACGGCATCGGAGCCATCGCGCATGGCTTCGGTTTCGCGGTTGGGACTGGACACCGAGCCGGAGTCCAGGTGGTCACGGCCGATGACCACCGGTGCCGACAGCTCGCCGCTGCGGACCATTTCGTTGAAGGCCAGGCCCAGCTTGGCGCGCAGGCCCAGGCCAACCCAGCAGATACGTGCCGGCAGGCCCTGGAAGCTGATGCGCTCGCGGGCCATGTCCAGCCAGCGGTGCAGGTGGGCGTCGTCCGGGATCAGTTCCTTGACCTTGGCGTCGGTCTTGTAGATGTCTTCAGCGTCGCCGGACAGCGCCGCCCAGCGGAACGGGCCGATGCCACGGCAGAACAGCGGACGGATGTAGGCCGGGACGAAGCCTGGGAAATCGAAGGCGTTGGCTACGCCCTCTTCCTTGGCCATCTGGCGAATGTTGTTGCCGTAGTCGAAGGTCGGGATGCCTTGCTTCTGGAAGTCGAGCATGGCCTGTACGTGCACGGCCATCGACTGTTTGGCGGCCTTGACCACAGCAGCCGGCTCGGTCTGCGCGCGGTCGCGGTACTGCTCCCAGGTCCAGCCGGCTGGCAGGTAGCCGTTCAGTGGGTCATGGGCGCTGGTCTGGTCGGTGACCATGTCCGGGCGCACGCCACGCTTGACCAGCTCTGGCAGGATTTCGGCGGCGTTGCCATGCAGGGCGATGGAGATCGCCTTGCCTTCGGCGGTGTACCTGGCGATGCGGGCCAGGGCGTCGTCGAGGTCAGTTGCCTGCTCGTCGACATAGCGGGTTTCCAGGCGGAAGTCGATGCGGCTCTGCTGGCATTCGATGTTCAGCGAGCAGGCACCGGCCAGGGTTGCCGCCAGTGGCTGGGCACCGCCCATGCCGCCGAGGCCGGCAGTCAGCACCCACTTGCCTTTCAGGCTGCCGCCGTAGTGCTGGCGACCGGCTTCGACGAAGGTTTCGTAGGTGCCCTGGACGATGCCCTGGCTGCCGATGTAGATCCAGCTGCCGGCGGTCATCTGGCCGTACATGGCCAGGCCCTTGGCGTCCAGTTCGTTGAAGTGCTCCCAGTTGGCCCAGTGCGGTACCAGGTTGGAGTTGGCGATCAGTACACGCGGCGCGTTGCTGTGGGTCTTGAACACGCCGACCGGCTTGCCCGACTGCACCAGCAGGGTTTCGTCGTCTTCCAGTCGGGTCAGGGTCTCGACGATCTTGTCGTAGCAGGCCCAGTTGCGCGCGGCGCGGCCGATGCCGCCATACACCACCAGCTCTTTCGGATTTTCCGCGACCTGCGGGTCGAGGTTGTTCATCAGCATGCGCAATGGCGCTTCGGTCAGCCAGCTCTTGGCGGTCAGCTTGTTGCCACGGGGGGCACGGATTTCAACGTCACGGTATTTGTTGTTGTCGGTCACGGGAAGGTCCTCGGCGGTTGTCCGCGGGCAGATGTGTCGTGGTCAATATACAAACACATCTTTACTTGTATGTACAAGCATGGACAAGCAAAATAATCGGACCGCTCCTCCGAATTCATGAAAGAACTGGGGCCGCTTCGCGCCCCTTTCGCGACACAAGGCCGCTCCTGCAGGGGAACGCATATCCCTGTAGGAGCGGCCTTGTGTCGCGAAAGGGGCGCGAAGCGGCCCCGGCTATCTCAAACTGGAATGAGTTCGATCAGGCAGAACCGACCCTGTACCTCCAGCCCCAACAACTCGTCATTGCCCTCCAACCGCAGGCAGTCATACAGCCCCAAACGCTGCACTTCATGCCCAGCCATCGCCACTTCCACCTGATTGCTCGCGGCAAACAGCAACACCGTCGACGCCGAGCTGTACAAGCGGCTGGTACCGTCGAACCACTGCAAGCGCGCCCGATAGCGCTGCGGCGCATAGATCAGGTTGAAGTCGCGGATCGGCCCACCGAGCAATTTGCAGCTGACCTGGCTCTCGCCACTGAAGGCGAACGCATCGAACGGCAACAATGGCCGGGTGGCCTGCTCGTCGACCAGCAAGCGCATGCCGTCTCCCTGCAGCACGGTGATGATCCGCTGGTAGCCGGCAAACACGGAAAACCCACCCGATTCCTCGATATCGGCAATCGACAGGCGCCAACCGAAGCCATCGAGCCCCTCGCCATTATCACGGGTAATCTCTTCGGTGAAACCGCCACCGTTCTTCCACGGCATGCGCGGGTAATTCTGCGCACGCAGCAACTGCAACTGGGTCATTTACTGAAACGTCCTTCAAGGCGGTGACGGGAACCGGGGTGGATCAGCCGCGCTGCAGTCACGGGCTGACGCCCCGACCAGGTGCGACGACGGATCAGCAGGCAGGGCTCGCCGCGCTCGATCTGCAACAGGCGACACTCTTCGGGCTCGGCGAGAATCGCCTCGACCACGTGCTCACCCTCGGTCAGCGGCGCCACCTGGGACAGGTAGGCGTAAGGCGTCTGCCGGGTGAAGTCCTGCTTGAGGTAGTCGGGGGCGATGGCGGCGTTGACGTAGCGGTCCTCGATCTGCACCGGCACGCCGTTTTCGCAATGCACGATCAACGAGTGAAACACCCGCTGCCCTTCGCGCATGTCCAGGGCCAAGGCGCGTTCGGAACCAGCGGCCTCTTCGGCCAGCTTGATCACCTGGCAGCTATGCTGGTGACCACGGCCGGCGATCTCGTCGGCAATGTTGTTGACTTCGAACAGCGCCGAGCGGGTCTTGGGCTCGGCGACGAAGGTGCCTACCCCCTGCATCCGCACCAGCAGGCCTTCAGCGGTGAGTTCACGCAAGGCGCGGTTGATGGTCATGCGGCTGAAGCCCAGCTCGCTGACCAGTTCGCTCTCTGAGGGCACCCGGTGATGCGGCGGCCAGCTGCCGTTTTCGATCTGCTGGATGATCATTTGCTTGACCCGGGCATACAGCGGCGCCGGGCCCTCGCCCATCTGGGCAACCAGCGCGGAGACAGGAGGTGTCGGCACGGCGTTGAGTCCTTAGGCAATGGAATGAGCGGTAGCTTGCCGCAGTTTACCCGGCAGGCAAACGCCTGTATATGTATATACAAGTCAAACAATAACAGGATTCTCTCCGATGTCCGCCTATTTTGCCGAACGCGCCCTGCTGCCTACGGGTTGGGCCAGTAACGTCCGCCTCGAAGTGTCCAGTGACGGCCTGCTCAGCCGCATCGAAGCCGACGCTTCGGCCGAAGGCGCCGAACGCCTGACCGGGCCGTTGCTGCCCGGCATGCCCAACCTGCACTCGCATGCGTTCCAAAGGGCCATGGCTGGGCTGGCGGAAGTCGCAGGCAACCCCAACGACAGCTTCTGGACCTGGCGCGAGCTGATGTATCGCCTGGTCGGCAAGATCACCCCGGAGCAGCTGCAGGTCATTGCCCGCCAGCTGTACATCGAGATGCTCAAGGCCGGCTACACCTCGGTGGCCGAGTTCCACTACGTGCATCATGACCAGGCAGGCAAAGCCTACGCCGACCCGGCCGAGCTGTCCCGACGCATCAGTGCAGCTGCGGCCAGCAGCGGCATCGGCCTGACCTTGCTGCCAGTGCTGTACAGCCACGCCGGTTTTGGCGGCCAGGCGCCGAACGAAGGGCAGCGGCGCTTCATCAACTCCACCGACCAGTACCTGCACCTGCAGGCGCAACTGGCGCCAATATTGGCAGCGCAACCTGCGCAGCAGCTGGGCCTGTGCTTCCACTCCTTGCGCGCGGTCACGCCCGGCCAGATCGCCGAGGTACTGGCCGCCGGTAACCCGCAGTGCCCGGTTCATATCCACATCGCCGAACAGCAGAAGGAAGTCGACGACTGCCTGGCCTGGAGCGGGTTGCGGCCGCTGCAGTGGTTGTATGAACACGTCGATGTGGACCGTCGCTGGTGCCTGGTGCACGCCACCCATGCCGAAGCCGACGAAGTCACGGCCATGGCGCGCAGTGGTGCAGTGGCCGGCTTGTGCCTGACCACCGAAGCCAACCTCGGCGACGGTATCTTCCCGGCGGTGGACTTCCTGGCCCAGGGCGGGCGCATGGGCATTGGCTCGGACAGCCATGTGTCGCTGAGCGTGGTCGAGGAGCTGCGCTGGCTGGAATATGGCCAGCGCCTGCGGGACCAGCGGCGTAACCGGCTGTACCGTGGCGACCAACCAATGGTCGGGCGTACGCTCTACGACGCGGCACTGGTTGGCGGGGCGCAGGCGCTGGGGCAAGCCGTTGGCGAGCTGGCGGTAGGCAAGCGGGCCGACTGGCTGGTGCTGGATGGGCAGGACCCGTACATCGCCATGGCCGAAGGCGACGGGATTCTCAACCGCTGGCTGTTCGCTGGCGGCGACCGTCAGGTGCGGGATGTGATGGTCAATGGGCAGTGGGTGGTGCGTCAGGGGCAGCATGCCCATGAAGAGGAGAGCAGGCAGGCGTTTGCTGAAGTACTGCGGCAACTCCTGGGCTAACTGGGGCCGCTTTGCGGCCCTTCGCGGGCTTGCCCGCTCCCACAGGATGGCGCGAATCCCTGTGGGAGCGGGCAAGCCCGCGAAGGGCTGCAAAGCAGCCCCAGTTTCTTTAATGCATCTGCACGATCTGCTTGTCGGATGTACGCCAGATCAGCCGGCTGGTGTCATAGCCCTGCTGGCGGGCCTTGGACATCAGGCTCTCGCGCTCCCACACCGGCAGAGTCGGTGTGCGCGACAAAATCCACAGGTACTTGCGGTCCGGGCTGCCGACGATCGCGGTACGGTAGCGGTCGTCCACGTACAGGATCCAGTACTCGCCCTTGGCCACGCCCGGGACCAGGCGGGTAAACCAGTTGTCGAACTCCACCCACAGCCTGTCGGTATGCCCCGGCTCCTGGATGTATGCGTGCCCCTCGGCGCGCAGCCACTCATCGCCCATCGTGCGGCAGCGGTTGAGCACACCGTAGGAGCCATCGGGCTTGAGGTTGTAGTGCGCTTCGGACTGCGCACAGTCGGCCTGGTACTTCATCGGCAGGCGCGCCAGCTCATACCATTTGCCCTGATAGCGCTTGAGGTCGACATCACCCGCCGTCTTCGGCGCCAGCGGATCGTTGGCGGAAGTGGCACAACCACCCAGCAGCATCACCAGGCACAGCCCCAGCAGAACGTGCAAACGCCTCATTTGAGGCCCTGCCCGGAGTAGATCAGCACCTTGTCGGCCGCGTATTGCACGCTGATGAAGCTCTTCTCGTCCCCCCAGGTACAGCTGCTCATGCCCAGTGCGCCAGAGCACTCGGTGGGCGTGCCGAGCAGTTGCTCGACCTCGGCCTTGTTCATACCGGCCTTGAGCTTGGAATAGTTTTCCTGATTGATCTTGCTGCACGCGGTCAGGACGACGCACAAGGACAACAGGGCGAGGGAACGCAACGACATGAAGGGACACTCCTGGGAAATAGACACAGGCGAGTGGCCTGCAGTGACCTTCGACGTGAAAATCCCTCCCTGGTTCCCTGACAACACCGCTTTCGTCGTACACCGTTGGTCGGCTGGCCCTGCGCAAACGATTAATGTTTCAGCTCACCGCGACGACACAGCGAGCACGCTGTGGCGCATTGCCACAGTCCCCTCCTACGCCTTGCCTTGTGCAGACCAGAAAAATGACCAAGAACCTCAAGTTCAGCCACAAGATCCTGCTGGCCGCCGCCCTCGTGGTGGCCGTTGCCTTCACCTGTTTCGTACTGTTCAACGACTACCGACAACGCCAGTCCCTGCGCAGCGACACGCAGACCACGCTGCAGGACCTGGGCAGCCTCACCGCCGGCAACATCCGCAACTGGCTCGACAGCCGGATCCAGTTGCTCGACTCGCTGGCCCAGCAAGTTGCGGTCGATGGGCCGGGCAAAGCCAGCCTGGACCGCAGCCTGGCCTTGCCGGTCTACGGCAAGAATTTCCAGCTCACCTATTTCGGCGGCCAGGACGGCAGCATGCAGTCGGTACCGGTGGGTAACCGCGCCGCCGACTACGACCCGCGGGTGCGGGGCTGGTACAAGGCGGCCACTGCCAGCGGCCAGACCATCGTCACCGAGCCGTACATCTCAGTGTCGGCCGGCAAGCTGGTGATCACCCTGGCCACCCCGGTGCAGCAAGCCGGCAGGCTGATCGGCGTCAGCGGCGCCGACACCGACCTGCAGACCATCAGCAACCTGATCAATGCCCTGAACTTCGACGGCCAGGGCCATGCTTTCATCGTCAATGGCGATGGCAAGATCCTCATCCACCCGAAAGCCGACCTGGCCCTGAAGACCCTGGCCGATGTCTACCCGCAGGACACGCCGCGAATCGGCAGCGGGCTCAAGGAAGTCGAAGTCGACGGCCACAAGCAGTTCATCAGCTTCACCCACGTCGACGGCGTGCCGTCGGCAGACTGGTACGTGGCCCTGGTACTCGACCAGGATGCAGCGTTCGCCATGCTGGGTGAACTGCGCACCTCCGCCATCATCGCCACCTTGATCGCGGTTGTGGCGATCATCGCCCTGCTCGGCCTGCTGATCCGCGTGCTGATGGCGCCATTGCACCTGATGGGCCGCGCCATGCATGACATCGCCGAAGGCGAAGGCGACCTGACCCGGCGCCTGACCATCCACGCCCAGGACGAATTCGGCAGCCTTGGCCAATCGTTCAACCGCTTCGTCGAGCGTATTCACGAATCGATCCGCGAAGTGGCCTCGGCCACCGGCCAGGTCAACGCCGTGGCTGCCCAGGTGGTGAGCGCTTCGAATGCCTCGATCAACAACGCCGACCAGCAGTCCAGCCGCACCAACAGCGTGGCGGCAGCCATCAATCAGCTAGGCGCCGCCGCCCAGGAAATCGCCCAGAACGCCGCGCTGGCCTCGCAACACTCCAGCGAAGCCCGTGGCCTGGCCGAGGATGGCCAGCAGGTGGTCGGGCGCACCATCGACGTGATGAACCAATTGTCGGCACGGATCAGCGACTCGTGTGGCAACATCGAGACGCTCAACGCCCACACCGCCAACATCGGTCAGATCCTCGATGTGATCAGCGGTATTTCCCAGCAGACCAACCTGCTGGCGCTCAATGCCGCGATCGAAGCGGCCCGTGCCGGCGAGGCCGGGCGTGGCTTTGCCGTGGTTGCCGATGAAGTTCGCAACCTCGCGCACCGTACCCAGGAGTCGGCACAGCAGGTACAGCGCCTGATCGAAGAACTGCAGGCCGGCGCGCAAGTGGCGGTCAGCACCATGAACCAGAGCCGCGCGCACAGCGATCACAGCGTGGGCATTGCCAACCAGGCTGGCGAGCGGCTGGGCAGCGTGACCCAGCGCATTGGCGAAATCGATGGCATGAACCAGTCGGTGGCCACCGCCACCGAAGAGCAGACGGCCGTGGTCGAGTCGATCAATGTCGACATCAACGAGATCAATGCGTTGAACCAGGAAGGGGTGCAGAACCTGCAGAGCACCTTGCGTGCCTGCACCGACCTTGAGCATCAGGTCGAGCGGTTGAAGCATCTGGTAGGCAGCTTCCGGATCTGAAACCGCTGGGGCCGCTGTGCGGCCCCAAGGGCCTAGAACCTGGACCCAGGCTCCAGCAAAAAGTCCATCTCTTCGCTGGTACTCGGCCGCCCCAGCACCAGATTGCGGTGCGGGAAGCGGCCGAAGCGGGCAATCACCCGCTGATGCTGCTCGGCATAATCGAGGAAGCCTTCGAACAAGCGCCGGTGATCCTCGGGCTGCTCTTCCAGCAGCACCTGGTAACGCTCGACGCACAGGTTCTGCCAGTCCAGCACTTCGGCATGCTCCAGCACCAGCAGCACGAACACACGCTGGATCGGCAGCAACTGGTAATCCCAGTTTTTCTGCAGGCCCTGCATGGCCACTACCTGCGCTCGCCGGTCGCCTTCGAAGGCGCGCGGCGTGTCGCGGTAGAGCATGCGTGGCAGCTGATCCAGCAGGATCAGCAGGCCGAGCCAGCCCTGTGGGCTCTGCTGCCACTCGTCGAGCCCACCCGCCAGGGCCTGCTCGACCAGGTCACCAAACAGCGCCTGGGCTTCGGCATCGTGATGCTTGCCGAACCACAGCGTGCTCTTCTCGTCAGCCACGGCCTGGGGACTGGTGCCCCAACCGAACCACCACTCCAGCAACGGCTGCCAAGGTGCGAGCATGACTTACTCCTTGTGGTAGGCGGTGACGCGCTCGACCTCTTCCTTCGAGCCGAGGATCACCGACACGCGCTGGTGCAGGCTCTCCGGCTTGATGTCGAGGATGCGATCGTAACCGTTGGTGGAGGCGCCGCCGGCCTGCTCGATGATGAACGACATCGGGTTGGCTTCGTACATCAGGCGCAGCTTGCCCGGCTTGCTCGGCTCACGGGCATCGCGCGGGTACATGAACAGACCGCCACGGGTCAGGATACGGTGCACGTCGGCCACCATCGAGGCGATCCAGCGCATGTTGTAGTTCTTCTTCAGCGGGCCGGTCTCGCCAGCCAGCAGTTCACCTACGTAGCGCTGCACCGGAGCTTCCCAGTGACGCTGGTTGGACATGTTGATGGCGAACTCGGCGGTGCTTTCCGGCACGCGGATGTTCTCGTGGGTCAGGACGAAGCTGCCCAGCTCGCGGTCCAGGGTGAAGCCCTTGACGCCATTGCCCAGGGTCAGGATCAGCATGGTCTGCGGGCCATAGATGGCGTAACCGGCGGCGACCTGCTGGGTGCCTGGCTGCAGGAAGGCGTTCTCGTTCAGGGTTTCGTTCTGGCTCAGGTACTCGTTAGGGCAACGCAGGACCGAGAAGATGGTGCCGACCGACACGTTGACATCGATGTTGGACGAACCGTCCAGCGGGTCGAAGACCAGCAGGTAGGCGCCTTTCGGGTACTTGCCAGGGATCTGGTAGGCGTTGTCCATTTCCTCGGACGCCATGCCGGCCAGGTGGCCGCCCCACTCGTTGGCTTCGAGCAGGATGTCGTTGGAGATCACGTCCAGTTTCTTCTGGACTTCGCCCTGCACGTTTTCCGTGCCCATGCTGCCCAGCACGCCGCCGAGGGCGCCCTTGGACACGTGATGGCTGATTTCCTTGCACGCACGCGCCACCACTTCGATCAGGAAGCGCAGATCGGCAGGGGTATTGTTGCTGCGGGTCTGCTCAATCAGATAGCGACTCAGGGTAACGCGGGACATGTATGGCTCCGAAAGGATAGGGGGTGAAAAACCCCCGCAGTTTACAGGGAGAGTTGCGGCCTAGCGAGCAAAGAGACTCGCCTTCCGGCGTTGAGTTCAGCAAGTGCCTGGCCAATGGTCGGCTGCCCGGCGTATTGCGCGGGCTTTGCAGGAGCGGCCTTGTGTCGCGAAAGGGGTGCGAAGCACCCCCAGGATTTCAGCTTCGCAACGAATATTGCCGGGGCCGCTTCGCGGCCCTTTCGCGACACAAGGCCGCTCCTACACAGACCGCACTCGCCTTCAATCCAGCGCCTTCCAGATCTCGGTGGCGTATTCACGAATGGTCCGGTCCGAGGAGAACCACCCCATCCGCGCCGTGTTCAGCACCGCCATGCGCCACCATTCCTGCGGTGTGTGCCACAACTCCTCGACCCGCCGCTGGGCATCCCAGTAGGCATCGAAGTCGGCGCACACGAGGAAGCGGTCATAGGCCACCAACCCGTCGATCAGCCCGGCATAGCGCGAGGGATCATCCGGCGAGAACACCCCGCTGCGAATCGCCTGCAGCACATCGTTAAGGCGACTGGACGCGGCAATCGCCGCATTCGCACCGAAGTCCCCCGCCTTGCGCCGCGCCTCCACCTGCTGCGCGGTCAGGCCGAAGATGAACATGTTGTCCGCCCCCACCTGCTCGCACATCTCGACGTTGGCACCGTCGAGCGTACCGATGGTCAATGCGCCGTTGAGGCCGAACTTCATGTTGCTGGTGCCGGACGCTTCGTAACCGGCGGTGGATATCTGCTCCGAGAGGTCTGCCGCCGGGATGATGCTTTCAGCCAGGCTGACGTTGTAGTTGGGCAGGAACACCACCTTGAGCAGGCCGCGCACGGTCGGGTCGTTGTTGACCACCCGGGCGATGTCGTTGGCCAGCTTGATGATCAGCTTGGCCTGGTGGTAACTGGCCGCCGCCTTGCCGGCGAAAATCTTCACCCGCGGTACCCAGTGGGTAGCGGGGTCGTTGCGCATGGCCTGGTACAGCGCCACGGTGTGCAGCAGGTTGAGCAACTGGCGCTTGTACTCGTGGATGCGCTTGACCTGAACATCGAACAGCGCCTCTGGGTTGACCGTGACGCCGACCCGGTCCTGGATGATGCTGGCCAGGGCACGCTTGCTGTGCAGTCGCTGGGCGGCGAACTGTTTGCGGAAGCCCGCCTTGTCGGCGAATGGCACCAGCCCGGCCAGGCGGCCCTCGGGGTCGTCCTTGAGCTCCGGCCCGAGCGCCTCGACCAGCATCTCGGTCAATTGCGGGTTGGACTGGTACAGCCAGCGGCGGAAGGTGATGCCGTTGGTCTTGTTGTTGATCCGCTGCGGGTAGAGCTTGTGCAGATCGGCGAACACCGTGCTTTTCATCAGTTTGCTGTGCAACGCCGATACGCCGTTGACGCTGTGCGAACCGAGAAATGCCAGGTTGCCCATACGCACCCGACGGCCGTTGTCCTCTTCGATCAGCGAGACGGCGCGCAGCACGTCGAAATCGTGCAGGCCTTTGGCGCGCAGGCTATCGATATGGTAGGCATTGATCAGGTAGATGATCTGCATATGCCGGGGCAACATCCGCTCCACCAACGCCACGGGCCAGGTTTCCAAGGCTTCGGGCAACAGCGTGTGGTTAGTGTAGGCAAGGGTGCCGACCGTCAGTTCCCACGCGGTATCCCAGGGAATTTCGTGCTGGTCGACCAGCAGGCGCATCAGCTCGGCCACGGCGATCGACGGGTGAGTGTCATTGAGCTGGATGGCCGCCGCATCGGGCAGGTTGAGCAGGTTGTCATGCATGTTGAGGTGGCGACGCAGCAGGTCCTGCAGCGAGGCCGACACGAAGAAGTACTCCTGGCGCAGGCGCAGTTCCTGGCCGGCCTCGGTGCTATCGGCCGGGTACAACACCCGCGATATGCTCTCGGCCCGCGCGACTTCAGCGACCGCGCCGAGGTGGTCACCGGCATTGAAGCGCTCCAGGTGCAGCTCTTCCAGGGCCCGCGCCCGCCACAGGCGCAGGGTGTTGACACTGGCTCCGCGCCAGCCGACCACGGGCGTATCGTAGGCGACTGCCCGCACCGTCTCGCCCGGCCACCAGACCTGGCGTTGCTGGCCGTGGGTGTCGTGCACGGTTTCGACACTACCGCCGAAACTGATCGGGTAAATCACCTCGGCGCGCTCGAACTCCCAGGGGTTACCGAAGTCCAGCCAGTTCTCGGTCTGCTCCTGCTGCCAGCCATCGACCAGCGCCTGGCGGAACAGCCCATGTTCGTAGCGAATGCCGTAACCATGGGCGGCGATGCCCAGGGTCGACATGCTCTCCATGAAGCAGGCCGCAAGGCGGCCGAGGCCGCCATTGCCCAGCGCGGCATCCGGCTCGAGCAGGCGAATGCGCTCCAGGTCAACGTTCAGGCCTTCGAGCGCATCGCGGGCGATGTCCAGCAGGCCGAGGTTGCTCAGGCTGTCGTAGAGCAGGCGGCCGATGAGAAATTCCAGGGAAAGGTAGTAGACCCGCTTCTGGCTGCGTCGGTAGGCGCGGCGGGTGTGGTCCATCCAGTGGTCGACCATGTGATCGCGCGCGGCCAGGGCAATGGCTTCGAACCAGTCATGGTCGAAGGCATGCTCCGGGTCCTTGCCGACCGCGTAGGTCAGCTTATCCAGTACAGCAGCGCGAAATTCCGCGACTTCGGCGTCACGAGCTTCAGGTTCCTGGGACATGGGGCATCCTCGGGCAAGTTGACGAAAGCGGAGGCAGATTGATCAGCCTAGACGCTTCGACCAAGAGCGACAGCCAGTGTTCGTGGTTTTCATGAAGCTTTGCGCTTTCGTTCGAAAGGTTGTTCAAAAATTGAGCAATTCCGGTATGATCGCGCCCCCCGAGACCGTGATACACCCCCATAACGATGAAAACGACCCTGATCGCCGCAGCCGAAGTCGACCGCCTGGAGACCTGGCAGCGCTACACCAGCAACATGTGCCATGGCTGCCATTCGACCTGTTGCACCCTGCCCGTGGAGGTGAAGATCAAGGATCTGATCCGCATTGGCGTGGTGGATGAGTTCGAGAAAGACGAACCGCCGAAGAACGTGGCCAAGCGTTTGCAGAAAGAAGGCATTATCGAGCGCTTCAACCAGAAGTCGGGGATCTTCACCCTGACCCGGATGAGCAACGATGACTGCATGTACCTGGATCGCAAGAGCCGGCTGTGCACCATTTATGACAAGCGGCCGGATACTTGCCGTAATCACCCGAAGGTCGGGCCGCGGCCGGGGTATTGTGCTTACAAGCCGAAGGTGGTTGGACGTTGACGGTCTCGCCAGGACTCAATAGACTTTCACCTGTCTCGATGTACACGGAGCTTCCGTCAGGAAGTGTCTAGACGCCGCCACCTGGTTCCGGCCGTGCCGGTTGATGGGTTTGGTCCCTAAGGGCATCCGCGATACGACCCCCTTCATTGGGGGTTTCGTATTTTTACAGACTGCTATCGCCTTACAGGCCGTCGAATCGGTTCATTTCTCAGTTTCTTCAGTATCAGCAACCAGCCTTTGATCTTTTCGTGCCGCTTCAGCGCAGTAGGCCTATTGGAAGGATGGCCAGGGTCACGCACATAAGCACTTTCCACATGGAGCTTCAGGCTACGGGGCGAGTCTCGACGCAAGTTGAAATACACCTCATATCGGCTGCCCTCCGGATACCCGAACTGATTACCCTCGATAGTCAACCAGTTGCTATGTCCAGTAAACAGGCATTGCCGGTCAGGCAAAGAAGCAATAATGGAAGGCAACTGAACTGACAGCTTGTGACGGTTAGGGCAGAAGGCACGGCGAATTCCCCGATGATCGATCAGCAAGTGATCGTGCCCCATATGATCGAAATCCAGTTCGGTACCTTGCTTTGGGCCATAGCTGACGCAATGACTTGAATATTCGACCGCCAGCGCTACTTCCTCCATCCCTTGGCCCGGGATCTTCAATTGATGTGAGAGTGGGCGCAAATGGAGCAGACTCCACGTACTGCCTGCGACCTCAATGTGGCCACGAGCCAAGTGCTCCTTCCACCCCTTGCCCTTCATTTTCTGCCTCAACCAATTGCCAGCAGGCAGCGTACTGAGGCAATCGGCTATTGCCAAAGACAGCTTGGTAAGTAATTGAGTACAAAGAAATATGTTGTAACCGACACTGGAAATATCAGTCTTCTAGACTGTCCAAAATCTAAGCTATACACCGCCCCAGCCAAGGCAACTAAAAACTTTTCCTCTATGCATCAAGAAACTTTCCCGCTCTAGATGCAGATAATTCCTACAGGTAGTAGCTGGCGACTTCAGTCCTAGCGAAATACCCTACTAACCCTGTCGACTCGCGTCTGATTGTTACTGGAAACCTGTCCCCCTAGGCTGTCCAGATCGCTGAATGGTTCAGCGATCGGGTGTGGAAACCCGGCAATTCATGAGAACTGCGACTGTCGTTATGGCGGTTGTACGCGGAAGGCCGCAAGGCCTGCCGGGGTTCTCATGCCTGGTTTTCCACTCCGTGTACAACCGCCACCCTTTCGTGTGGAAACGAGCGGGTGGGTAAATGACATGAGAACCAGCCATGAAAAAAATCTTCCCCGACCCACCCCACCACTTCGACCTCCCGGACGGCACGACCCTCACCCACGCCATCGGCGAAAGCCTCGTCCCCCTCGACCACGTCGTGGTCAACATCACCCACTACCTGATGATCGCCTACAACCACAGCCACCGCGCCCTCGATGGCATTGAGGATGAGCGCACGCGGGAGACGCTGGTGAATGGCTTGCGGGCCATGCAGCTGGCCTGGGGGCAGGCGGATGCCTTGTCGCTCGCCTTGGAGCGTGCCGGCAGCACGCATTGTTATCCGCCTTTTCGCGGGCATGCCCGCTCCCACAGGAACTGTGCAATGCCCGAGACCTGCGCCGTACCTGTGGGAGCGGGCGAGCCCGCGAAACCGGCGAAGCCGGTGCCATCCACAACAACACTCCGGGTGAAAAACCAATGACCGAAAACAACCCGAGCCCCCCCGGCAAAACCTGCTTCTACCAGGGCGAAGAGCACAAACAACCCCTGTTCCAGATCTGCCCAGGCATCCCCTGCCAGGACGCCCGCGATCAAGCCTCCGAACTGCTGGGCTGCGTGCGCGACCTGACCCTGACCGCCGTGATGGACAACGACCCGCAACTGATCTGGGCCGCACATTACCTCAGTGCATTAGCCAAGGCCCTGCTGGACGACGCCGAACTGGGCATGCGGCACTGAACCAGCTTCACGCGCCTGCCGCCGGGAAGCTGCGGCAAGCACCACCGTGATCGGTCGGCGGATGCTCCGGATACGTCTGCGGCAGCACACTGATCGGACTGGTGGCGATGAAGCCATCAGCGAACTTCGCTTCGACGAACTGCGCCTGCCACCCCTTGGCTGGCGCAGTACGTTGCAGGGTGAGGTGTCGCTTGGGCGCCAGCGTCTCGGACTGGTAGCGCACCCCGCAGGCATAGCGGAAGTCGCGATCCTGGCTGTTGCTTGCCGTCCAAACCTTCACTTCCAAGGGCGGCTCGGAAAAGTCGACCGCCGTCAACCCGGGCTGTTCGCCCTCTGACACCTGCACCCTCGGCAGCGGTTTGCCATCGCGCAGGCGCGTTACCACCGGCACCAAGGTGCTGACCACCTGCTGACGCACCCCGCCGTGGTCCGAGTTCGGCAACACTCTCAGGCTGGTCTGGCCCGGCAGGCGCTGCTGATAATCGGTAACCGGGTCAGGCGCGAAGAAGTCATCACCGCTGGCAGACACCAGGTACTTGGGAATCGCCAGGCGCTGCCCCTCCTCATCCAGATACTGCATCGGGTCCATCATCGCCATCAGCCGCTCGAATGCAGGGGTACCCTGTTCGTACAGCACCCCAGCCTCCTGGTAAGGCCAAAGCGCGATAGGCAAGTGACCGCCATAGCGCTTGCGCAACCCGACCAGCATGGCCGAGGTGTCGGCCACGTCGATCACGCTGGGCACGATGGCCATCACCCGCTCATCGGCCAAGGCCGTGAGCCAGGCACTCCAGCCGCGCTTCGAGGCACCGGTGATGATGAAATGGTCCACCTTGAGCCCTTGCGCACCCAGCTCCCGCTCGGCCAGATCCATCGCCCGGCTTGCCGCCGCAGCCATCGGTACATGCAGTGGCAGTTCCGGCGCAGCCCCACGCAGCGAATGCGCCCAGGTATGGGCCACGGCGTCATCTTCGCGCAGGGGGTTGGCGACATCGCTGAAGGTCACATACTGGTTGGGCACATCGCTGATCATGACCACGGCCATCTGTGCCTTGAGGGCAACCTCACGCAACGCTTCACGGGCATGATCCGGCGATTGCGCCGGCCCGTGCCGCACGCCGTTGTTCACCACCAGCAGGGCTTTACCAGGCACGGCATTGCGCGGCATGTGCAGCTCGACATCGTGCTCCCAGCGACGCGGCTCAACCACCGGTTCTGGCTCCCACACCTGCGAAACCATCTGCAGGCGACGGAATTCGTAACCAGGTTCGGAGGCTTGTTCGAGCAGTCGAGCCTCCAGAGGTGCCTGGCGGACATTTTCGATATGGCAACGGGCAACTTCCTGCGGACGTAGCTCGCTACAGTCCTGCAGAGCGCTGGCATGGATACTCGCCATCAGGCAGGGGATGGCCAGTGCGTATCGGTATTTCATGGGCTTGCTTCCTATTACAGAAAGCATTCCACGCTAGGTAGCCCCGCAACCGGATACAAGGCTTGAAGGTTGCTTAAAGAAGCGCCCTACACCAGCTTGCGACGCAGACTACAACTTGCATCCCCAGACAAACAAAAACGCCCCCGGCCTTTCGACCGGGGGCGTTTTCATTCAGCCTGAGCTAACTCAGTTCTTGGCTTTCTTGGCAGCGCGGGTACGCTCGCCTTCGTCCAGGATCTTCTTGCGCAGACGGATCGACTTAGGCGTGACTTCGCACAGCTCGTCGTCCTGGATGAATTCCAGAGCCTGTTCCAGGGTGTGGCGAACCGGCGGAACCAGGGCAATCACTTCGTCTTTGCCCGAAGCACGCATGTTGTCGAGCTTTTTGCCTTTGGTCGGGTTCACGCCCAGGTCGTTGTCACGGCTGTTCAGGCCGATGATCTGACCGTTGTAGATCTCCTGGCCGTGTTCAACGAACAGCTTGCCGCGAGCCTGCAGGGTTTCCAGCGAGTAGGTCAGTGCCTTGCCGGTCTCGACCGAAACCAGAACACCGTTCAGACGGCCGGACATCTGGCCCGACTTCATGGTGTCGTAGCGATCGAAGATCGAGGTCAGGATGCCTGCACCGTTGGTCAGGGTCAGGAACTGGTTACGGAAACCGATCAGACCACGGGCTGGAATGTTGTACTCCAGGCGAACACGGCCCTTGCCATCCGGCACCATGTTGGTCAGGTCGCCCTTACGCAGACCCATCTCTTCCATGACCTTGCCCTGGGATTCTTCAGGGATGTCGATGGTGACGTTCTCGAACGGCTCCTGCTTGACGCCGTCGACTTCGCGGATGATCACTTCAGGACGGCCCACGGCCATCTCGAAGCCTTCACGGCGCATGGTTTCGATCAGCACGGACAGGTGCAGCTCACCACGGCCCGATACCTTGAACTTGTCAGGGGAATCGGTTTCCTGAACGCGCAGAGCAACGTTGTACAGCAGCTCCTTGTCCAAACGGTCCTTGATGTTACGGCTGGTGACGAATTTGCCTTCCTTGCCGCAGAACGGCGAGTCGTTGACCTGGAAGGTCATCGAAACGGTTGGCTCATCAACGGTCAGCGGCTTCATCGCTTCCACCGCATCCGGGGCGCACAGGGTGTCGGAGATGAACAGCTCGTCGAAACCGCTGATGCAGACGATGTCGCCAGCCTGAGCTTCTTCGACATCGACGCGGTGCAGGCCGTGGTGGCCCATCAGCTTGAGGATACGGCCGTTACGCTTCTTGCCGTTGGTGTCGATGGCGACAACCGGGGTGTTCGGCTTGATGCGGCCACGGGCGATTCGGCCAACACCGATAACGCCGAGGAAGCTGTTGTAGTCCAGTGCCGAGATCTGCATCTGGAAGGGGCCGTCACGGTCAACGGAAGGCGCCGGTACGTTGTCGACGATCGACTGGTACAGGGCGGTCATGTCTTCGCCCATGGCGGTGTGGTCCAGGCCGGCGATACCGTTCAGGGCCGAGGCGTAGACGACTTTGAAGTCCAGCTGTTCGTCGGTGGCACCGAGGTTGTCGAACAGGTCGAAGATCTGGTCCAGAACCCAGTCAGGACGCGCGCCTGGACGGTCGACCTTGTTGATCACGACGATCGGCTTCAGGCCGGCTTCGAAGGCCTTTTTGGTCACGAAGCGGGTTTGCGGCATCGGACCGTCCTGGGCGTCGACCAGCAGCAGCACGGAGTCGACCATCGACATCACACGCTCAACCTCGCCACCGAAGTCGGCGTGGCCGGGGGTGTCGACGATGTTGATGTGGTAGCCGTTCCAGTTGATGGCGGTGTTTTTCGCCAGAATGGTAATACCGCGCTCTTTCTCCTGGTCGTTGGAGTCCATGACGCGCTCGTCGTTGAGCTCGTTACGCTCCAGAGTGCCGGACTGACGCAGGAGTTTGTCGACCAGGGTGGTTTTACCATGGTCAACGTGGGCGATGATGGCGATGTTACGCAGATTTTCGATCACAACTGTATCTCGATCAGAGGATTCGGTTGCCGCCAGTGTAGGCGGCGAATATGTACGGTTTGAGGCTCAGCGGGCCCGATGGTCGGGAGGGCGATGGCGGATACTGCCGCCATACAGCCCTGGCGTCTTATGTCGGACGATAAACACGCACATTGGCATGTCCCTCACTGAGCAGGTGGTGTGCGTGCAAACGGCTCATCACACCTTTGTCGCAATACAGCAGGTACTGGCGCGTAGGGTCCAGGTGCTTGAACTTGCTGTTGATCGCGTAGAACGGCATGGCCTGGATTTCGATACCTTCCAGTGCCAGAGGTTCGTCTTCCTGGGCATCGGGGTGGCGAATGTCGATGACGATCTGGCCAGGCAGCGCCTCGGCCACTTCCTCGACCTCGATGTCCTTGCCCAGCTCGTCGATCACGTGATCGATGGAGATGAACTTGGCACGCTCCAGGGCACGCTCCAGCACGGCCATGTCGAACTGCTTTTCTTCATGCTCCATGCGGTGACGCTTGGCATGGGTGGTCGGGTTCACCGAGATCACGCCGCAGTATTCCGGCATGTGCTTGGCGAAGTCGGCGGTGCCGATTTCGGTGGCCTGGTCGATGATGTCCTGCTTGTGGCTGGCCAGCAACGGGCGCAGCACCAGCTTGTCGGTGGCCGAGTCGATGATCGACAGGTTCGGCAGGGTCTGGCTGGAGACCTGGGAAATCGCCTCGCCGGTGACCAGGGCATCGATCTGCAGACGGTCGGCCATGTGCGCGGCACCACGCAGCATCATGCGCTTGAGCGTCACGCCCATGTAGCTGTTGTCGACCTTGTTGAGGATCTCGCCGACCACTTCTTCGAATGGCACGCTGATGAACAGCACGCGCTGGCTGCTGCCGTACTTCTTCCACAGGTAGTGGGCAACTTCCATCACGCCCAGCTCGTGGGCACGGCCGCCGAGGTTGAAGAAGCAGAAGTGGGTCATCAGGCCACGGCGCATCATCTGGTAGGCCGCCACGGTGGAGTCGAAACCACCGGACATCAGCACCAGGGTCTGCTCCAGCGCGCCCAGCGGATAGCCGCCGATGCCGTTGTGCTGGTTGTGGATCACATACAGGCGCTGATCGCGAATCTCGATGCGCACCACGACTTCAGGCGTCTTCAGGTCGATGCCGGCAGCGCCGCACTGCTGGCGCAGCTGGCTGCCGACGTAGCGGTCGACGTCCATCGAAGTGAAGTCGTGATGACCGCCGCGCTTGCAGCGCACCGAGAAGCGCTTGCCGGCCAGCAGGTGGCCGAAGTGGTGCTTGCACTTGGCGACGATGTCGTCGAAGTCACCCAGCGGGTACTCCTCGACCTGCAGGAAGTGGGTGATGCCTGGCGTGCAGGTGAGGCGCTCGATCATCTCGCGCTGGACCTTCTCGTCCTCGACGCGGGTGACCACTTCGAGATTGTCCCAGACACCATCGACCGCGAGCTCTGGATCAAGATCCTTGAGCACGTTGCGGATGTTCTTGCCGAGCTGGCGGATGAAACGCTTGCGCACCGGCCGGCTCTTGATGGTGATTTCTGGGAAGACTTTGACGATAAGTTTCATTGGGTTAACAGCGCGCGCAAGGCCTGCCGAAAATGAGGGGCGCGAATTATAGCGGAAATTGCTCAGGATTTGACCAACTTTTGATCAGAAGCTTCGAGATAAATGCAGAGGCCGGTTTTTGTGCCGCCTGTTCCGGCCCTTTCGCGGGTCAACCCACTCCCACAGGCACCACAATCCCTGAGGGAGCGGGTTGACCCGCGAAGAGGCCCTCGGAGAAGGCACACCTTTCAAGGCGCGCACCAACTTGGTGCTATACACTGAATTCCTGCCTCCTAAGGGTGCACTTTTATCCGCTGCCAGCCCGGCAAATGCCCGCAGACGCCCCTTTTTATCCAGCCCTCGCCATTTTCGGGCACTGGCATGCAATTTGCTCCCTTGTGAGGCAGGTAAGCTTGGCCGACTATCCGCGCCCGGCAACACCCTTTTTCCAGAGCAGCGGCCCACCGCGCTCTAGACCCTCCGGAGGACAACATGTCGAAGTCGGTTCAACTCATCAAAGATCATGACGTCAAGTGGATTGATCTGCGTTTCACGGACACCAAAGGCACTCAGCATCACGTGACCATGCCGGCGCGTGATGGCCTGGACGAAGACTTCTTCGAAGTCGGCAAGATGTTCGACGGTTCCTCCATTGCTGGCTGGAAAGGCATCGAAGCTTCCGACATGATCCTGATGCCGGTCGACGAGACCGCTGTTCTGGACCCGTTCACCGAAGAGCCGACGCTGATCATCACCTGTGACATCGTCGACCCGTCGAGCATGCAGGGCTACGATCGCGACCCACGTGCGATCGCCAAGCGCGCCGAAGAGTACCTGAAGAGCACCGGCATCGGTGACACCGTATTCGCTGGCCCAGAGCCAGAATTCTTCATCTTCGACGAAGTGAAGTTCCAGTCGGACATCTCCGGCTCGATGTTCAAGATCTTCTCCGAGCAAGGCTCGTGGATGACTGGCGCTGACGTGGAAGGCGGCAACAAAGGCCACCGTCCAGGCGTGAAAGGCGGCTACTTCCCGGTTCCGCCGTTCGACCACGACCACGAAATCCGTACCGCCATGTGCAACGCTCTGGAAGAAATGGGCCAGACCGTTGAAGTTCACCACCACGAAGTGGCGACTGCCGGTCAGAACGAAATCGGCGTCAAGTTCAACACCCTGGTGAAGAAGGCCGACGAAGTTCAGGCCCTGAAATACGTCGTGCACAACGTTGCCGACGCTTACGGCCGTACCGCCACCTTCATGCCGAAGCCACTGTACGGCGACAACGGCTCGGGCATGCACGTGCACATGTCGATCTGGAAAGACGGCAAGAACACCTTCGCCGGCGAAGGCTATGCCGGCCTGTCCGACACCGCCCTGTACTTCATCGGCGGTATCATCAAGCATGGTAAGGCCCTGAACGGCTTCACCAACCCGTCGACCAACTCGTACAAGCGTCTGGTCCCAGGCTTCGAAGCCCCGGTAATGCTGGCCTACTCGGCTCGCAACCGTTCCGCCTCGATCCGTATTCCTTACGTCGGCAGCCCGAAAGCCCGTCGTATCGAAGCCCGCTTCCCGGACCCATCGGCCAACCCGTACCTGGCCTTCGCGGCCCTGCTGATGGCTGGCCTGGACGGTATCCAGAACAAGATCCACCCTGGCGACGCTGCCGACAAGAACCTGTACGACCTGCCGCCAGAAGAAGCCAAGGACATTCCGCAGGTTTGCGGCAGCCTGAAAGAAGCTCTGGAAGAGCTGGATAAAGGCCGTGCGTTCCTGACCAAGGGCGGCGTGTTCTCCGACGACTTCATCGATGCCTTCATCGAGCTGAAGAGCGAAGAAGAGATCAAGGTCCGCACCTTCGTGCACCCGCTGGAATACGAGCTGTACTACAGCTGCTGATCTGATTGGCGCCTGGCGCCGATCTGAATCACCGAAAACGGCCTTCTTCTGAAGGCCGTTTTTTGTTTAATGCCCATCTGTTTCAGATGCTTCCTACAAGCAGGGCACGCCTGACAGCGCACAATCACATCCCCGACAATAAGGAGATTGCCATGCGCGCCCTACCCTTCGTGCTTAGCTTCGCCATCACGCTAGCCGGCTGCAGCGCCCCCCCACAATCTGAATTCAACCCTTTGCTTTCGGCAATCGGGCAGCGCCTGGACTTGGCATACGCCGTGGCCGTGCACAAATGGGACAATGGCGTGCCAGTCGAGGCCCCCATGCGAGAACAAGAGGTTCTGCAGCAGGTTCAAGCTACAGCGCATGACTACGGCT
The DNA here is from genome assembly GCF_001320485.1 of Pseudomonas sp. NBRC 111130. Lineage (NCBI taxonomy): Bacteria > Pseudomonadati > Pseudomonadota > Gammaproteobacteria > Pseudomonadales > Pseudomonadaceae > Pseudomonas > Pseudomonas sp. NBRC 111130. The sequence continues at coordinate 80,880 of NZ_BCBG01000011.1, read as the reverse complement.
TGCCTCCCGAAAGGGCAGCGGCCTTTTTCAGCGACCAGATCGAAGCCAACAAGATGATCCAGTACGGCCTGATCGACCGCTGGACTGCGCTGGGGAAGCGGCCCCCTCAGCAAGCCAGAGACCTTGCCGATGAACTGCGCCCGCGCCTGGACATGCTCCAGGCGACATTGCTGTTCGAGCTGGGCAACCTGGACCGCAAGCCGATGAACGACTGCCCTCGTCAATTGACCGAAGCATTGAACAGACACGCCGGCGACCCACTCCGGCACATGGCCCTGGTCCGCGCAACCGCACAATTGTGCGTAGGACGTTGACCCCAGCAATGCTCTATATTGGTGCATAAACGTACCGAGCGCTTCTATCTGCAGCCCAAAACAGGTCACTTGAAACGATAAATCAGGGCAATCTGATCCGAATAAGCGCAATTCCAGGTCTTTATCAGGCAATTCCGCTTCTTTTCGGAGCCTTGGTTTGTTTCTTGCATTTTCCTGTGCAGAGACTGGCATCCGCGGATCCGCCGCCTGCCCGGCCATGGCCGTGCCTTGCCTGACAAGCGCCAAAAGAGGTCAACGACGCCTTATGACCATCAGCGATGCACAGCACCGTCTGCTTCTGGACAACCTGACCACCGCCACACTCCTGCTCAACAGCGAGCTGCGGCTGGAGTACATGAACCCGGCAGCAGAAATGCTCCTGGCCGTGAGTGGCCAGCGCAGCCACGGGCAGTTCATCAGCGAACTGTTCACCGAATCGACCGAGGCGCTCAACTCGCTGCGCCAGGCGGTGGAACAGGCGCACCCGTTCACCAAGCGTGAAGCGCAACTGACCTCGCTGACCGGGCAGGCCATCACCGTCGACTATGCGGTGACACCGATCCTGCACCAGGGCAATACCCTGCTGCTGTTGGAAGTCCACCCGCGTGATCGCCTGCTGCGCATCACCAAGGAAGAAGCCCAGCTGAGCAAGCAGGAAACCACCAAGATGCTGGTGCGCGGCCTGGCCCACGAGATCAAGAACCCGCTCGGCGGTATCCGTGGAGCAGCACAGCTGCTGGCCCGCGAGCTGCCTGAAGAGGGACTGCGCGACTACACCAACGTGATCATCGAAGAGGCCGACCGCTTGCGCAACCTGGTCGACCGCATGCTCGGTTCGAACAAGTTGCCGTCGCTGGCCATGACCAACATCCACGAAGTACTGGAGCGGGTCTGCAGCCTGGTCGAGGCCGAAAGCCAGGGCTGCATCACGCTGGTGCGCGACTACGACCCGAGCCTGCCAGACGTGCTGATCGACCGCGAGCAGATGATCCAGGCCGTACTGAACATCGTGCGCAATGCGATGCAGGCGATCAGCTCGCAGAACGAGCTGCGCCTGGGCCGCATCACCCTACGCAGCCGCGCCGTGCGCCAGTTCACCATCGGTCATGTGCGCCATCGCCTGGCGGCACGTATCGAAATCATCGACAACGGCCCGGGCATCCCCACTGAACTGCAAGACACCCTTTTTTATCCCATGGTCAGCGGGCGCCCGGACGGTACCGGGCTCGGCCTGGCCATCACCCAGAACATCATCAGCCAGCACCAGGGCCTGATCGAGTGTGAAAGCCACGCAGGGCACACCGCCTTCTCGATCTTCCTGCCCCTGGAACAAGGAGCCACCGCCTCATGAGCCGAAGTGAAACCGTATGGATCGTCGATGATGATCGCTCCATCCGCTGGGTCCTGGAAAAAGCCCTGCAACAGGAAGGCATGACCACCCAGAGCTTCGACAGCGCCGATGGCGTCATGGGCCGCCTGGCCCGCCAGCAGCCGGATGTGATCATTTCCGATATTCGCATGCCTGGCGCCAGCGGCCTCGACCTGCTGGCGCAGATTCGCGAACAGCATCCGCGCCTGCCGGTCATCATCATGACCGCGCATTCCGACCTGGACAGCGCCGTGGCGTCCTACCAGGGCGGTGCTTTCGAATACCTGCCCAAGCCGTTCGACGTCGATGAGGCGGTGTCGCTGGTCAAGCGCGCCAACCAGCACGCCCAGGAACAACAGGGCCTCGATGTTCCCCAGGCCTTGGCCCGCACTCCGGAAATCATCGGCGAAGCGCCGGCGATGCAGGAAGTGTTCCGCGCCATCGGCCGCCTGAGCCACTCCAACATCACCGTATTGATCAACGGCGAATCCGGCACCGGTAAAGAGCTGGTGGCGCATGCCCTGCACCGTCACAGCCCGCGCGCTGCATCGCCGTTCATCGCCCTGAACATGGCCGCCATTCCCAAGGACCTGATGGAATCAGAGCTGTTCGGCCACGAGAAAGGCGCCTTTACCGGCGCCGCCAACCTGCGCCGCGGTCGCTTCGAACAGGCCGACGGCGGTACGTTGTTCCTCGATGAGATCGGTGACATGCCCGCCGATACCCAGACCCGCCTGCTACGGGTTCTGGCCGATGGCGAGTTCTATCGAGTTGGCGGCCACGTGCCGGTGAAGGTCGATGTGCGCATCATTGCAGCGACCCACCAGAACCTGGAGTCGCTGGTAACGGCCGGCAAGTTCCGTGAGGACTTGTTCCACCGCCTGAACGTGATCCGCATTCATATTCCACGCCTGGCCGACCGCCGCGAGGACATCCCGGCGCTGGCCCGTCACTTCCTCGGCCGTGCCGCCCAGGAGCTGGCCGTCGAGCCGAAGCTGCTCAAGCCGGAAACCGAGGAGTTCATCCGCAACCTGCCGTGGCCAGGCAACGTGCGCCAGCTGGAGAACACCTGCCGCTGGATCACGGTGATGGCCTCCAGCCGCGAGGTGCTGATCGGCGACCTGCCGCCGGAGCTGCTGAACCTGCCACAGGACGCAGCACCGGTGACCAACTGGGAGCAGGCCCTGCGCCAGTGGGCTGACCAGGCCCTGGCGCGCGGGCAGTCGAACCTGCTCGACAGCGCCGTGCCGAGCTTCGAACGGATCATGATCGAGACGGCGCTCAAGCACACCGCCGGGCGCCGGCGTGATGCGGCGGTGCTGCTGGGCTGGGGGCGCAATACCCTGACCCGCAAGATCAAGGAGCTGGGGATGAATGTGGATGGCGGGGATGATGATGAGGGTGAGGACCACTGATATAGCGGTACACCTGTAACATCCCTGGGGCCGCTTTGCGGCCCCAGCCATTTCAGCCCCGATGCACCGATCCTGTGCCCGATGCACCTCACGAAGGCACAAATCCCCTCAAAACCCGGCCAAATCACCCTGAAAGCCCAGTATTGACGGGCTTTGCAAAACTGGCACGCCCCCTGCAAAAGCTAATACATATCCAGTTTCGGGGGCCCTGGTACAGGCAGGCCGGGTGACCCCTCTTTTATTCGCAGTAACGCCGCTTTCGGGGACCTCGGTACAGGCAGGCCGGGCCATCCCCTCTTTAATTCGCTGTAAGCCCTTTTGGGGACCTTGGTACAGGCAGGCCGAGATATCCCCTCTTTTATTCGTGCAGTTTCACTTGCACCCGCCAGCGCCCAGCGTCCTCTGCACCGGCCCATTCGCCGTGCAGGGGACGCGCGGCGATCACCGTCAGCAACAACCCCTTGTCGCTCTTCTGCAACCGCCAGCCGACCGGTTTGCCTTGCAGGTCCAGCTGACCACGCTGTGCCTTGCCCTCGGCCTCGAACAGCAGTGCCACAGTGCCTTCGACGTTTTCGCCATGCAGCTTGGGCGCTTCGTTGAACCACAGGTTCAGGCCATCCTGCACCACCTCGACCTGCTCCAGCACCCGTTCTTCAGGGGCAGTCAGACGGCCAATCATCAGCCCCAGCAAAAACCCGAACAGCGCCAGGGAAAGCAGCATGCGCGGCCAGGCCTTCGAACGCAGGTCGGGTTCAGGGGTAGAATGCTCGTCATCTTCACGTTTGGAGCCGTGCATGTTTCACGTCATCCTTTTTCAACCAGAAATTCCGCCGAATACCGGCAACATCATCCGCCTCTGCGCCAACAGCGGTTGCGCCCTGCACCTGATCGAGCCGATCAGCTTCGAACTGGACGACAAGCGCCTGCGCCGCGCCGGGCTGGATTACCACGAGTATGCCACGCTCAAGCGCCACGAAAGCCTGGCCGGATGCCTGGAAAGCCTGGGCAATCCACGGCTGTTCGCCTTTACCACCAAGGGCTCGCACCCGTTCCATGAAGTGGCTTATCAGCCCGGTGATGCGTTCCTGTTCGGGCCAGAGAGCCGCGGCCTGCCGGCCGAAGTGCTGGACAGCCTGCCGGCCGAGCAACGCCTGCGCCTGCCGATGCGGCCAGGGTGCCGCAGCCTGAACCTGTCCAATACCGTGGCAGTGACCGTTTATGAAGCCTGGCGGCAGAACGGCTTTGCCGGGAGCTGATCTTTAGCCTGTACCGGCGCTTTGCGGGCACGCCCGCTCCCACAGGGACCTCACAAAGCCTGATGACTGTGCAGTTCCTGTGGGAGTGGGCGTGCCCGCGAAGAGGGCAGCACAGGCAACAAAAAAGCGCCCCGAGAGGCGCTTTTTCGATACCGGCAGAATTACTGCACGGTCGGCGTTTCACCAGCTTCCTGCATGCGCTGCAGCTCTTGCGCGTACAGGGCGTCGAAGTTGACCGGCGACAGCATCAGGGCCGGGAACGAACCGCGGGTCACCAGGCTGTCCAGGGTCTCACGGGCATACGGGAACAAAATGTTCGGGCAGAAAGCGCCGAGCGTGTGGCTCATCGACGAAGCGTCGAGGTTCTTGATCAGGAAGATGCCAGCCTGCTGAACTTCAGCGATGAAGGCTACTTCGTCGCCGTTCTTGACGGTCACCGACAGGGTAAGCACCACTTCGTGGAAGTCGCCTTCCAGGGCTTTCTGCTTGGTATTCAGGTCCAGCGCAACGCTCGGCTCCCACTGCTGACGGAAGATCTGCGGGCTTTTCGGGGCTTCGAACGACAGGTCGCGCACGTAGATGCGCTGCATGGAGAACTGAGGGCTGTTGTCTTCTGCAGCAGCGCCGTTGGTCTGTTGGTCAGTCATGGCAGATCCTTAATCCTAATGTTTTTGAATGCAGTGCAAATCAGACTGCCAGCAGCGCGTCGAGCTTGCCGGCGCGCTCCAGGGCGTAGAGGTCATCGCATCCACCGACGTGGGTGCTGCCGATCCAGATCTGCGGCACCGACGTACGGCCAGCCTTCTGGCTCATCTCGGCGCGCACCTGGGGCTTGCCATCGACCTTGATCTCTTCGAAGGCAACGCCTTTGCTCTGGAGCAGGTGCTTGGCGCGCATGCAGTAGGGGCAGTAGTCGCTGGAATAGACGATGACGGGCTTCATATCACTTCACCAAAGGCAGGTTATCGGCTTTCCAGCTGGAAACGCCACCGCTCAGCTTGGCGGCAGTGTAACCAGCCTTGAGCAGCTCGCCGCAGACCGCGCCGGACTGCTGGCCCATCGCGTCGACGACGATCAGGGTCTTCTCTTTGTGCTTTTCGAGCTCGGTCATGCGGTTGGCGAGCTTGTCCTGCGGGATGTTCAACGCACCGACGATGTGGCCGGCGGAATATTCCTTGGACGGGCGGATGTCGATGACCAGTGCCTTGTCGGCATTGACCAGCGCGGTCAGCTGGCCGTTGCTCAGGCTCTGGCCGCCACGGCGCAGTTCATTGACGAGCAGTGCAACCAGCAGAACCACGAAGATCGCCACCAGGATGTAGTGATCTGTCGCGAATTGAATCAGGTGAGCAACCATCAGCGGTGTTCCAGGCGATTGAAAATGCCGGCCAGTATACACACCCCCCCAGTGCCACCAAAGCCCGATGGGCCGGAGGTAAAGGTACCTTCATGTTACCGGGCTGCCCGCGCCGGTCGGGTGACAGGACGATTATTCGCCGTTGATGGCGCATTTGCCCTAAAATGCGTGTCTTTATCATCTTTGAACAACCGTGAGTTTGATTGATGACGAGCACGCCCAAACCTCTGGTCCTGATCATCCTGGATGGATTCGGCCACAGCGAAAGCCCCGAATACAACGCCATCTATGCCGCCAACACACCGGTCTATGACCGCCTGCGCGCCACCCAGCCGCATGGCCTGATTTCCGGGTCGGGGATGGATGTCGGCCTGCCGGACGGGCAGATGGGCAACTCTGAGGTCGGGCACATGAACCTTGGCGCCGGCCGCGTCGTCTACCAGGACTTCACTCGGGTCACCAAGGCCATCCGCGATGGCGAGTTCTTCGAGAACCCGGTGCTCACCGGGGCGGTGGACAAGGCTGCTGGCGCCGGCAAGGCCGTGCACATCCTCGGCCTGCTGTCCGACGGTGGCGTGCACAGCCACCAGGACCACCTCGTCGCCATGGCCGAACTGGCCGCGCAGCGTGGCGCCGAGAAAATCTACCTGCACGCCTTCCTCGATGGCCGCGACACCCCGCCACGCAGCGCCCAGTCGTCGATCGAACTGCTCGACGCGACCTTCGCCAAGCTCGGCAAGGGCCGTATCGCGAGCCTGATCGGTCGCTACTTCGCGATGGACCGCGACAACCGCTGGGACCGCGTGAGCGCCGCTTACAACCTGATCGTCGACAGCGTTGCCGAATACACCGCCGATACCGCGCTGGCGGGCCTGGAAGCAGCCTATGCCCGCGACGAGAACGACGAGTTCGTCAAGGCCACGCGCATTGGCGAGGCGGTGAAGGTTGAAGACGGCGATGCGGTAATCTTCATGAACTTCCGCGCCGACCGCGCCCGCGAGCTGTCGCGTGCCTTCGTCGAGCCGGACTTCAACGAGTTCCCGCGTGCACGCCTGCCGAAAATGGCGGCCTACATCGGCCTGACCCAGTATTCGGCAAAAATCGCCGCGCCAGCCGCCTATGCGCCGTCCAGCCTGGACAACGTGCTGGGCGAGTACCTGGCAAAGAACGGCAAGACCCAGCTGCGCATCGCTGAAACCGAGAAGTATGCACACGTTACCTTCTTCTTCTCCGGTGGCCGCGAAGAGCCGTTCGAAGGCGAAGAGCGCATCCTTATCCCGTCGCCGAAGGTCGCCACCTACGACCTGCAGCCCGAGATGAACGCACCTGAAGTGACCGACCGCATCGTCGAAGCCATCGAGCAGCAGCGCTTTGACGTGATCGTGGCCAACTACGCCAACGGCGACATGGTCGGCCACACCGGCGTGTTCGAGGCTGCGGTGAAAGCCGTCGAGGCCCTGGATACCTGTGTCGGGCGCATCGTCGAGGCGCTGGACAAGGTCGGAGGCGAGGCCCTGATCACCGCCGACCACGGCAACGTCGAGCAGATGGAGGACGCGTGCACCGGCCAGGCGCACACAGCCCACACCAGCGAGCCGGTGCCGTTCATCTACGTCGGCAAGCGCAAGGTGCGGGTCCGCGAAGGCGGCGTACTGGCCGACGTGGCGCCGACCATGCTGAAACTGCTGGGCCTGGAAAAACCGGCAGAAATGACCGGCACTTCAATCCTGGTCGACGCCTGATTCACTGTCCAGGGGCCGCCTGGCGGCCCCTTTGCACATGAATTCCGGACAAACGCCCCGCTGCCCCGGCAGCGAGGCGTTTTTTTTGCCTGCCCGCACGGGCATACTAGGCCAGTCTCCATCCCCGGTACGCCAAACCCCATGCTACGCGCCCTGATCCTATTAGCCCTGTCCTGCCTGCTCAGCCCGGCATTCGCCGATGAGCGCGCGCAGACCCAGCAGCAACTGGACGCCACCCGCCAGGACATTGCCGAGCTCAAGAAGACGCTGAGCAAGCTCCAGGAAGAAAAAGCCGGTGTGCAAAAAGACCTCAAGGCCACCGAGACCGACATCGGCAACCTGGAGAAGCAGGTGGAGGCCCTGCAACAAGAACTAAAAAAGACCGAGGGCGAGCTGGAGCGCCTTGATACCGAGAAAAAAAAACTCCAGAGCGCCCGCGTTGAGCAACAGCGGCTGATTGCCATTCAGGCCCGTTCGGCCTACCAGAACAACGGCCGCGAGGAATACCTCAAGCTGCTGCTCAATCAGCAGAACCCTGAGAAGTTCGCCCGCACCCTCACCTATTACGACTACCTGAGCAAGGCGCGCCTCGACCAGCTCAAGGCCTTCAATGAAACGTTGCGCCAACTGGCCAACGTCGAGCAGGACATTTCCCGTCAGCAGGAACAACTGCTGGCGCAGCGCGCCGACCTCGACACGCGCCGCCAGGCGCTGGATGCCGAACGCAGCAAACGCCAGCAGGTACTGGCCAAGCTCAACAGCGACGTGAAAGATGGCGACCAGAAGCTGCAGGCGCGCCAACAGGACCAGGCGGACCTGGCCAAGGTGCTCAAGACCATCGAGGAAACCTTGGCGCGCCAGGCCCGCGAAGCCGAAGAAGCGCGCAAGAAAGCCCTGCTCGCCCAGCAGGAAGCCGAGAAACGCCGCCAACAGGAGGCCCTGGCCGCCCGTGCGGACAGGGAAGATAGCGAGCCGCCGAAAAAGGCCCGCACCACCCTCGGCCCACTGGTTTCCAGTGACGGCGCCAGCTACGGCGGCGCATTTTCTGCAGCCCGGGGAAAACTTCCCTGGCCGGTCAATGGTCGATTGCTGGCACGCTTCGGTGATGCGCGCGGCAGCGATGCCCGGGCCAAGTGGGACGGCGTGATGATCAGCGCCAGCCCAGGTACCCAGGTACACGCAGTGCACGGCGGGCGCGTGGTGTTTGCCGACTGGTTGCGTGGCGCTGGACTTCTGGTCATTCTCGACCATGGTAATGGTTACCTGAGCCTGTATGGCCACAACCAGAGCCTGCTCAAGAGCGCCGGCGACATCGTCAAGGCCGGCGAAGCCATTTCCACCGTTGGCGACAGCGGTGGCCAGGACAGCGCAGGCTTGTACTTCGCCATTCGCCAGCAGGGCCGGCCAACCGACCCTTCGCAGTGGTGCCGCGGCTGACACATTACATACGGCATGGCGCCATGCGCTGCGCCGATGCTCCGCAGGGAGCGCTTACAGGATCAGGAGTTCGTTCGACATGCTGCACTCGCCTCGCCTCACCCAGCTGGCCCTGACCATCGCCCTGGCGATCGGTGCGCCCCTGGCCAGCGCCGCGGAGCCGGTGAAGGCCTCGCCAGCCAAGACTGCCGCAGTGCCCGCCACCGAGGTGACCGCCAAGGCACCGCTGCCGCTGGAAGAGCTGCGCACCTTTGCCGAGGTCATGGACCGTATCAAGGCGGCCTATGTCGAACCTGTGGACGACAAGACCCTGCTGGAGAACGCCATCAAGGGCATGCTCAGCAACCTTGACCCCCACTCGGCCTACCTCGGGCCTGAGGACTTCCAGGAGCTGCAGGAAAGCACCAGTGGCGAATTCGGTGGCCTCGGCATCGAAGTGGGCCAGGAGGACGGCAATATCAAGGTAGTATCGCCTATCGATGACACCCCGGCATCGCGAGCCGGCGTGCAGGCCGGAGACCTGATCGTCAAGATCAACGGCGCCCCGACCCGCGGCCAGACCATGACCGAAGCGGTCGACAAGATGCGTGGCAAGGTTGGCGAGAAGATCACCCTGACCCTGGTGCGCGACGGGGGCAGCCCGTTCGACGTAACCCTTGCCCGCGCGGTAATCCAGGTCAAGAGCGTGAAGAGCCAGCTTCTGGAAAGCGGCTATGGCTACATCCGCATCACCCAGTTCCAGGTCAAGACCGGTGACGAGGTCGGCAAGGCCCTGGCCAAGCTGCGCAAGGACAACGGCAAGAAACTGCGCGGGGTGATCCTTGACCTGCGCAACAACCCCGGCGGCGTGCTGCAATCGGCAGTGGAAGTGGCCGACCACTTCCTGACCAAGGGCCTGATCGTCTACACCAAGGGCCGCATCGCCAATTCCGAACTGCGCTTCTCAGCCGACCCGGCCGACGCCAGCGAAGGGGTGCCACTGGTGGTATTGATCAACGGCGGCAGCGCTTCGGCCTCGGAAATCGTCGCCGGCGCCCTGCAGGACCAGAAACGCGCCGTGCTGATGGGTACCGACAGCTTTGGCAAGGGCTCGGTACAGACCGTGCTGCCGCTGGCCAATGACCGCGCCCTGAAGCTCACCACTGCGTTGTACTACACGCCCAACGGCCGCTCGATCCAGGCCCAGGGCATCGTCCCCGACATTGAAGTGCGCCCAGCCAAGTTGACTGCCGACGCCAACGACAACGACACCTTCAAGGAAGCCGACCTGCAGGGCCACCTGGGCAACGGCAACGGTGGCGCCGACCGCCCGACCGGCAGCACCAAGCGCCAGGAACGCCCGCAGGACAGCGACTACCAGCTGAGCCAGGCCCTGAGCCTGCTCAAGGGCCTGAACATCACCAAAGGCGACTGACCCAGCCCATGCGTTATCTGCTGTGTCTGTTGGTCTGCCTGATGGCCGGAGTCGCACAAGCGGCACCGGCCGGCAAGGCCTATATGAGCATCATAATCGACGACCTGGGCCAAAGCGCCGAGCGTGACAGCCGCACACTCGCCCTGCCTGGGCCAGTGACCATGGCGATCATGCCCGACACCCCACACGCCACCGATTTCGCCCGCCAGGCCCACAAGGCCGGCAAGACGGTGATCCTGCACATGCCCATGGACCCGGCCACCGGCCCCTATGCCTGGCACCCCGGCATCCCCCAGGACGAACTGGCCCGACGCCTCGATGCAGCCCTGGCCAAGGTGCCGTATGCCGCCGGTATCAACAACCACATGGGCAGCCGCATGACCGCCCAGCGTGAGCCGATGGCCTGGCTGATGGGCGAATTACAGCGTCGTCACCTGTTCTTCGTCGACAGCCGCACCAGCGCCGCCACCGTGGCGGCTGCCGAAGCCCAGGCACAGGGGCTGGCGCATGTTTCGCGGGATGTATTCCTCGACGATGTGCGCACCACCGAGGCAATTACCGGTCAGCTTCAGCAAGGCATCGCCCTGGCCCGCAAGCAAGGCTCGGCAGTGCTGATCGGCCACCCTTACCCACAAACACTCGAAGTGCTGGCACGCGAACTACCACGGCTCAAAGGCCAAGGTGTCATCCTGATCAAGCTACCGCAGATGATCGCCGAGCGGAGCAACCAGGCCATGCCGGCACATGGCAAGCATGGCCGCTACAGCAACCGCTGAGCAGGCCCTTCATCTATGTACCGCCAAGCACATCGGTAGCACCTTCACCCTTCGTCCTCCATTCCATGGAGGTACGACATGCATATCCCCTCACTCCTGGCTACGCTAGGCCTGACACTCTCCAGCCACCTGGCCAATGCCAACGACATCACGCCTCCTCCCTCGGCACCACTTACCCTGTACAACAGCGCTGGCCAGAACTCGCAATGGACAGGCGTTGGCCGGCTGATCTGGAAAAACCGACATTGCATCGGCACCTTGCTGGACAGCCGTGATGACACCCACGGTACAAGTGGGCCGGCCTACATACTGACAGCCGGGCACTGCGCTGGCGGGGTCAATGGCAAGGTCATTGTTGACCAGCCGATTACCGGCAGCATTGCCTTCAACTATTTTGTCGATACACAAGACCAGCGCCACACCGTGCCCTTGAAACGCACGGTATGGAGCAGCCTGCAAGGTGCCGACCTGGCGCTTCTGGAGGTGGATGCCACCCTTGAGGAGCTGCTGGCACAAGGCATCAAGCCGCTCAAGCTGGGCCGCTCCGCCGCATCGGGCAGCGCGGTTCAGGTAATCGGCGAACCCAGCTCAATCGGCAAAGGCCTGCGCTTGTCCACCTGCACGGAGCGCTTCCACGGAACATCCAGTGTCGGCAACTGGGTGTGGCGCAATGCCAGGCGAAATGATTGCCAAGGCCTGGATGAGGGGGCGTCCGGGAGCCCGGTCGTGGACAGCGGGAGCAACCGCCTGGTCAGCCTCGCCAACAGCATGCATGACAATGAAGTCGGTGCAATCCCGGTCCATCGCCTTGTTGGCTGCTTCAGTGCAGGTCGTGCAGACCTTGATCTGGAAGATTGCCAATTGCTGCCGGGCTTTCAACTCGAGCCGCAGGGCGGCAGCTTCAAAAAGCTGACCAAAGCGCGAAGCCTGGCTGACGCTCCTTCTGAACCTGCGCGTTGGGGCTTTCAGTTCCTGATCGATACGCCGCGCTACCGCTACAAAACCAGCACCGACGCGCTTGCTTGCGAAGACCCGGCTGGCTACAGCGGCACCATTGCTTCAAGCGAAAATCTGATCAACGACCCGATCGGTCCTGAGCCCGGTACCCACTACCTGTGCCTGATCGGCATACAGTCGCCAGACCAGCTGCCTTCCCGCGCACTCATGGCCAACAGCCTGAGCATCAAAGTTGACCTGCTGCCACCTGGCAAGCCTCAGGCCCGCGTGGCGATAGAACACTTGCCCGACGGCAGCATTCGCATCAATTGGCTGCGAGATCCGGATGTTGTCTTCTACCGGGTAAAGCGTGGTGCACCGGCAACAACAGACTGCGACGATCCATCCGGCTATCGCCTGCTGCGCGCACAAAGTCGCAATATCCCGGTCTCGGCCTTGCCCTTGAAGTTATGCAGCGTTGCCATCGATCTGATTGGGCAGCGTTCTGAATTTCACACTGATCTGCTGCAATCCGCTGCACCGTGACAGGCCGCCCGAGCCTGCTGTACCCGCACGTGACTGCCAGGTACAGCAGGCTAGCGCCCGCCGTGTTGCCGGGTGGATCAATGGAACGGGATGATTCCCCTGGCTTGCTCCAGCGTCAGCTTGCCGCGGTGGAGCCGCTGTCCTGCAACTGCAGCGAGGCGGTTACTCATACGACGCTGACTCCAGGTCTTCAGGTGACCGGCGACAAAGTCTTCGGCGAAATCGTCAGGTGACTGGAAATGGAAATGCGCAGCCCAAAGGTTGCGTTTGCCTGGCAGACGCAGTACCCGGTATTCGTCAAAAGCAGTACCGTCCTGCATGGTCCGCCGCTCGTTGTATTCAACCGTGATCAGGCCCTCTGCATGGAGGAAGCGCAGGGCCTCGGCGGAAGGGTAGTTGGTGTCCGTGTAAAGGGTGGTGAGTTGCAGCTTTTTCTCTGCACGCAAAGCGTCCGCCTCTCGCTCCAAGGCCCTGAGCAGCGTGTCGTTGCCACCCGCCTCACGCACCATGCTCGCCGCCTGAGCCAGTTTGTCCAATTGCTGGTCGAATAACCGGGCCAGCAAGGCACCCTTGATATCGTGCAGCACATAGGACTCGGCTTTTTCCCGCAGCGCGTTGTTCTCGTCCCGCAGGGACTGTATCCACATGGCAAGATCGCTTGGGGGAGCTTCGTCAGACAACGAGGGCCGCTTGCCTTCACGCTGGCGCCATTCGCCATCCACCTGCTCGAAGGTGGCCAGCACTGCTTCGCTGACCGCCTCCCGCACCTCAAGCAAGCGCTGGCCCTGCACTTCGATCTCGGTCCCGATCAATAGCTGGCCCTGAGCATTACGCACCAGCCGCTGCGGTTCGCCGGAAACCGGATACGGCGAACGCTTGGCAGGTACACTGGCATCATCCTGCTCGCGAATTGCCCCGACCAGACGGCTACCCGCATCCAGTTTGAGCTTGCCGACATGTTCCTGGTATCGATCGATCATCGCCGGCTCGATCAATGCCCCGCCTTCCTTGCGAATACGGTCGCTGTTGAGCAGCGCAGCACTGTATTCATCCCAGGCTTCCTGCAGGATGACTATCCTGTCCGCTGCCGACAGATTGGAAAAGTCCAGCTCGCCGTGAGCTTCAGCGGCATTGCGCAGACTCAGCCCGGTCAGCTCCTCCCGGTAGCCGGCAAGTGCGCTCTGCCCGCCGTCATTGTCGAGGTGCAACGCCAGGTCAGCCAGGTTCAATACCTGGTGGAAACGCAGCTGGACCGTGTTGAATCTGCGCAGGGCAATCAGTTGCGCAACAGTACGCACCGGTTCACCCGGCGAACCGGTAATCGCGAATTCGTCTGCAGTGTCAGCCAGCAACTGGTCAAGATTTTCGTACCCTGCGAGGATGCGATCCTGCAGGCCGACAACGTATTCCAGTTTGCTACGCAACTGCTGATACAACCCAGCGACTTCAGCAATGGGGCGCCCATCCAGCGCTTTTTGAATCGCGACCAGTTCGGGATAGTCGGCAAGGCCCCAAAGCTCATTTACGATGAAGTCGCTATTACGGATAAACCCCTCCCGCACAGTTACTTCGTGCTGGGTGAGCACCGCATCCCAACCGCCTTTCAGCCGTTCACTGGTAAATTTCGGTTCCCTGATGGTCGCCAGCAGCGCCAGTATTGCCTTTTCGGCGCTGACTGCGGTTTCCAGCTGCTGTATGGATTGGTCTCTCTGCCTGAAGTCATCCCGCTCCAACTCGGTTATGCGTTGATCGTAGCGCTGAAGCAGGGCTTGCAACTTCGTAGCTTCTTCTCCCTCAGGCAATGCGGACTGTTGTTCCGCTGCCTTGGCCCTGAGGTCCTTGAGGCCTTGCAGCTTCTTCTTCGCCTCCAGTGAACTCATGGCCATCCTGCCAAATTGCGCTCTTGCGAGATTGACCTGTTGGTCCAGTTGGTTGATCTGTTGATGCAATTCGCGAAAACGGGTTGCCAGCCGAACGCGCGCGGAGTTTTGCTTCATACCGCCGCTCAGGCGCAGTGCCGTGTCCACCCGCCAGACGCCATCGACAAAATCCAGCCAAGGCCCTGGGTTACCGTTGGAATCGACCACCCGCACGCCATCTGGCAGTCGTTCCACCCGATAGGCATCCCCGGCCAAGGCGACGTAATAGTCGTCATCGATGCGGTACAATCCCGCCGTGGCAGCATTGCTCGACGGTTTCAAGCCGTTGAGCAGCACACTTGAACGCATGGCCTGGAGTGCTTCCCGCTGCGCGCGCGGTAACCAGTTGAAGCCGCTCTGGCCCCGCCAGGAAAAATCGAGCCAGCGAACAGGCAGCGTTTCACCAGCAACCACCGCCTCCTGCGCAGGAGCGACAGCGATTTCGGCAAAAGCTCCGCGCTGCGCCTCAGGCCCTTCGACTGCTGCCGCACCGGGCAACTCATGCTCGGGAGTGTTCTGGGCAGGTTGCCTGGCATGCAGCAATACCATGCTCAGGTTCAATATCAGGTCGGCCGTTGCAGCTGCACGGTCAAACTCATCGCCACGCTCCAGCGCTTCCAGGTCGTGCTGCAAGGACACCAGCAATTGCACCAGCCAGCCCACTGATGCCACCGGCCCACGGATCACCAACGTCACGACATCGAACAACAGCCATGCGCCCTCGCACAGGGTTTGCCAGCGGTTTTCGGCATTGGATACCGTCTGTTGATCGGCGAGGCTGACCAGCAGATCTCGATTCGCCGCGTAAACTTTCTCGTCAATGCCGCCATGCCAGTAGGTGATGGCCAGCTGTGCGGGCTCTGGTCGAACAGGCTGAACGAAGGGATCTACGCCAATGCTACTGATGTGAGGTTCGCTGAAACCACCATGGTCGTATATGGCCCTGACGCTCGGCTCCATCCAGTCGAGAATACTGTCCTGCAGCAGCTTCGACTCGCGCACATGTTCGAGCAGGTCCGACAAACTCGCATATTCACGAAGCGTGTCGCGTGCGAACAAGGGGCGGTAAAGCAGCGCCAGTGAAGGTTCTGCACAATACAGAATGTACATGCAGCGGACTGGGTCCGTTTTCAAAGACGTTGCGCTGCGCTTGAAGGCCAACGGAATCAACATCATTCGCGGCGTGAGCGGGTCAACATGACCGGCACAGAAATCCACAACACATTGCAGCCCAGGCTCACGAATCTTGCCATCAAGCTTTGCATTCATCGCAGCGGCGAGCAGAGCTGCACGCCATTCACCACCCAACCGTCTGACCCGGTCTGCGCGTTTGGCCGGGTCGTCCAGTTGCGCGGCGACATAGGCGGGATAATGCCTTCCGATATCTACCTTGGTAACGAGTGCTCTGGCCGTATCGGCATCAAACCATGATGGCGTGTCACCCCCGCTGCGCAGGTAGATTCGCTCGATGCTTGCCCCCTTGAGGGAAGCGAGGTTACCGATGGCAAATTCAGTAAGCGTCTTGCTGCCAGCGAAGACCAGTGGTTCGCCGCCACCAGTACCTGTTGCCGATCCTCCCGGCATGCCACGGGCCAGGTAAAGGTCAAGCATCAGGTCATCCGGAGAGCTGTCAGCCCCATGGTCCTGGCAAATTTGCGTGATTAGCCGTTGGCGAGCGTAATCGGTCAACGACTGAATGCCGTCCAGTGCTGCGATGCCGCCCGAGTCGAGCTGATGAAGCGCAATCTGCAGCAATGCGGCGCTACAGGCAAAGCTGTCCTGGGCAGCGCTTGCCAGGCAGCCCGGAGGTGCCTTCACGGCAGGGGTTTCATCCTGATAAACCTCGAACCAGGACGAAGGGTCGCTTAGCTGGGCAAAACGCTGCTCAAGGGCCGGTACATCCTTGATGTCGCCATAGCGGGCGTGCTCAACCCTTTGCAGCAGCGTCTCGAGCAAAAGTGAAACCTGCTGGGAAAATATGTTTCCCTTGACCGGATAGCGTTGCCAGGTCATCTGTTCGAAGGCGTAGCCTTGCGCCAGTTCGTCACGCAATCCGAGGCCAAACGCGCTCAACGAGTCGAAGCTGCGCACTGCGCCCGAAGGGGCGCACCACAGTACGACTTCGCGCTCATCCCATTCGCCACATACCAGCATCTGGCACTGCATCTGATGATGCTGCTGCGACGCACTGATCAGATGTGTCTGGACGAAGTACACCGGAGGTTGATCATCACCGCCATGAAGCAGGCCACGGATACACGCTTGCTCCTGTGGAGCCAGACCTTGCCAGGGCAGGCCGCGTAGCAGAGCGATCCTGAGCAGCAACTGCAACCAACTGTCGCGACTGACTCCGGCGCTGCCCTTGGCCCGCCAATAGGCGACCTGGGCCTCGCAGAAGTGCTGTGGAAGCTGCTCCAGCAACTGATTGAGTGCGGGAGACAAGCCTGACAGCTGGCGAGTATCGAATTCTGTCGTCGAACCGGCGAAACGATGAATGCCGGTAAGCCCGAGATTGTAATAGCGGCCATCAGCCAGTGGCTCGATGCTCAGCAGCTGCGGATCGAGCAAGGCTTCCAGTACCCGATCCACCAGGGGAGCGGTGGTCCAATAGGTGCTCGAAGGGTCCGGGCTGTCCAGCATCAGCGGGTCAGCCGTTGTCAGAGCGGGGGTGACAGCGGCCAACCACGGCAGCTCTGCCAACAACAAGCGCAGCAGTTGTTCACTGGCAACCTGGCGCAGGGTCGGTCTGTCGCCAAACTGGCTGGCAACGGCCTGCCTGAAATCGAAGACTGGAAGCTGGGATCGGATCATGCTGGGTACCTCCGCTCTGAAAAGCGCTAGGCTGCGGCAATCACGCCCGGGTCCCGCACTACATATTGCTTCAAAAAAAAGGCCTTGCTCCGTTGGGCAAGGCCTTCTTTTCAACGTACTGACATCAGCTGTAGACACGCCCCAGCAGTTGGCGGTGGCTTTCGAACTGGTCCAGCACATCGCGCACGATCTGCTCCGGCGTAAAGCCCATAAGGTCGTACTCCTGGCTGCCATCGTGCAGGTACACCTCGGCACGGTAGAAGCGCTGGCGCACTTCCGGCTCGCCTTGCACCGGCGCCTCGCTCGGCGCTGCCATGTAGCCGTCCAGGCTCACTTCGTAAACGAACGGGTTGCCCTCGTCCATCATCACCCGCAAGCCCATCGTGTTGCGTGACTGACCAACCCGGGTTTCCACCTCGAAGCCCAAGGTCTGCAACTGCGCGGCGGCATCTTTCAGCGCCGGGCTGACGTGCTTGTCCATGAAGCGCTGGACCACGGCCTGGGTGGGCTGCAGTTCCAGCTGGGTCAGGCGCTCGGAGAAGCCGCGGCGGCCACGGGCGGCCAGCTCGGCACGCTCCTGCTCGACGGCCACGTCCTGCTTCATGGCCTTGTACAGGCCGAACATGAACAGCACCAGCACTACCGAGAACGGCAGGCCGGCCAGCACCACCATGGTCTGCATGGCTTCGAAGTTACCGGCGAACAGCAAGCCGATGGTGACCAGGGTGATGACCACCGACCAGAACACCACCATCCAGTGCGGGGCGTCTTCGTCGACCTTGCCGCCTTTGCACGACAGGTTGGCCATCATCACCGCGCCGGAGTCGGCCGGGGTGAGGAACAGCACGAAGCCAACGAATACCGCCACACCGATCACGATCTTGGCCGCCGGGAAGTATTCCAGCAGCTGGTAGATCGACATAGACGGCTGTTCAAGCGCGGTCTTGCCCAGCTCGACCGCGCCCTGGTTGATTACCAAATCCAGCGCGGTGTTGCCGAAGATCGACAGCCAGGCCAGGGTGAAGCCCAGCGGGATCAACAGCACGCCGCTGACCAGCTGGCGCACGGTACGGCCCTTGGAGATACGGGCAATGAACATGCCGACGAACGGGCCCCAGGAGATCCACCAGGCCCAGTAGAACACGGTCCACAGGCCCAGCCAGCGCTCGGACTTGCCGGCTTCGCCTTCGTACACGTAGAGGTCGAAGGTCTTGAGCACGATACCGTTGAGATAGTCGCCGATGTTCTGCACGAAGCCATTGAGCAGGTGCAGGGTTTCGCCGCCCAGCAGCACGAAGATCAGCAGACCACTGAACAGCATGATGTTCAGGTTGGACAGGCGACGAATGCCGTTCTCCACACCCGATACAGCCGCCACGGTGGCCACGCCGGCCATCACCAGAATCACCACCAGCAGGTTGGTCTTGCTGTGGTCCATGCCGAACAGGTATTCCAGGCCGGAGGACACCTGCATCGAACCGATGCCTAAGTTGGTCACCAGGCCCAGCAGGGTGACGAACATGCCGAAGATGTCCACGGCATTGCCCGCAGCGCCTTTGACCCAGCGCTCACCCACCAGCGGGTAAAGCGCCGAGCGCAGGGCCAACGGTTGATTGTGGCGGTAGGCGAAGTAACCCACGGCCAGGCCGACCAGGGCGTAGATCGCCCAGCCATGCAGGCCCCAGTGCAGGAAGGTCAGTTGCAGGCCCTGGCGCGCGGCCTCAAGGCTGGCAGAGGTGCCTTCTGGCGGGTTGAAATAGTGGTCCAGCGGCTCGGACGCGCCGAAGTACAGCAGCGAAATGCCGATACCAGAGGAGAACAGCATGCCGGCCCAGGCACCGTAGCTGAAGTCAGGCTGGTCGTCCTTGCCGCCAAGCTTGAGCTTGCCGTAGTCGGAGAAGGCCAGGTAGACGACGAACAGCAGATAACCGCCGATCACCAGCATGTAATACCAGCCGAAGGTGCGCGTCAGCCATTTCTGGGCTACGCCCAGCACCTGGCCGGCAGTTTCAGGTACAGCGATCAACAAGGCAGTCAGAACGAGGATCATCAGCGCGGAGGTGAAGAAGACCACGCGGTTGACCCGGACCCTCTCGGCGGGGGGCTTGGTAAGTGAGGCAGAACTCATTGCACGAATGCTCCGGGCAGTACGGCTTTGGAGGCTAATCAGTCTTTCCCGAGCAATTGGTGGAATTCCGCCACTGCATCAGGTGTTATAAAAGCACCCTGGAAACCGCGATCCCGAATCGATACGTTGCAAAAAACAGACAGGTGGCCTGCTGAAAATGCCACGCCCTCCACTTGGGTGCGCGCATTCGTCACAGATCACCCCGCCCGCTCCAAGGGCCTGTCGCAGGCCAGTGACCGTACGGCAGAATCTGCATTTCGCCTCGCTCATGCCCGTCAACGCCTTGTATTCCGGGGGTTACGCGATTTCCTGGGGTGTCAATCCGTGCCTTCTCGACCGCCTGAAAGACTGTCAATGGCACAAATTGTCGCAGAGCTTATTCTTTATTGATTGAACGTTCAATCAAAACAAAATAGACTGGCCTTCGCCGAGTCAGCCGCCTGTCGTCTGCTCGCAGGCCTGAGGAGATAGCAAGATGCCCAAGGTCGGTATGCAACCCATCCGCCGCCAGCAGTTGATCGAAGCCACATTGCAGGCGGTCGATCAGGTCGGACTGGGTGACGCCAGCATTGCGCTGATTGCCCGTTTGGCCGGTGTGTCGAACGGCATCATCAGTCACTACTTTCGGGACAAGAACGGCCTGATCGCAGCGACGATGGGTTACATCATGAACATGCTCAACGAAGGCGTTAGAGCACGTCGCCAGGCCCTGACGGACGACAGCCCGCGCGCCCACCTGAAAGTGATCATCGAGGGCAACTTCGATGCCAGCCAGGTGAACGGCCCGGCAATGAAAACCTGGTTGGCCTTCTGGGCTTCCAGCATGCACCAGCCCGATTTGCACAGGTTGCAGCGGATCAACGATCACCGCCTGTATTCCAACCTGTGCTGCCAGTTCCGCCGCGCCCTGCCGCTCTACCATGCGCGCAAGGCAGCCCGCGGCCTGGCAGCCCTGATCGACGGCCTGTGGCTGCGTGGTGCCCTGTCGGGAGATGCATTCGACACCCACCAGGCGATACGGATTGCATACGAATACATGGATCTACAACTGGCTAAACAGCACACCCTGGACACAGACGACCAGGCCGCTGATCAAGCGCGCACCCTTGCCCACCCGGCAGGAGCGTGACGCGCAGCCAACCACACACTGCACTTGCGAGGACACTATGGCCCGTTTCGGAACGCAAAAACTCTACATTGATGGTGCTTACGTCGACGCTGGCAGCGATGCCACCTTCGAAGCCATCAACCCGGCTACCGGCGAAGTCCTCGCCCACGTGCAACGTGCCACCGAGGCCGACGTCGAGAAGGCTGTGGAAAGCGCCGAGCGCGGCCAGAAGGTCTGGGCCGCGATGACCGCCATGCAGCGTTCGCGCATCCTGCGCCGTGCCGTCGACATCCTGCGCGAGCGCAACGATGAACTGGCCATGCTGGAAACCCTGGACACCGGCAAGTCGTACTCGGAAACCCGCTACGTCGACATCGTCACCGGCGCCGACGTGCTGGAGTACTACGCGGGCCTGGTACCGGCCATCGAAGGCGAGCAGATCCCCCTGCGCGAATCGTCCTTCGTCTACACCCGCCGCGAGCCGCTGGGCGTAACCGTCGGCATCGGCGCGTGGAACTACCCGATCCAGATCGCCCTGTGGAAATCCGCCCCGGCCCTGGCCGCTGGCAACGCGATGATCTTCAAGCCGTCGGAAGTCACTTCGCTGACCACCCTGAAACTGGCCGAGATCTACACCGAAGCCGGCCTGCCGAATGGCGTGTTCAACGTCCTGACCGGCAGCGGCCGCGAAGTCGGCACCTGGCTGACCGAGCACCCACGCATCGAAAAAGTCTCCTTCACCGGCGGCACCACCACCGGCAAGAAGGTCATGGCCAGCGCCTCGAGCTCGTCGCTCAAGGAAGTCACCATGGAACTGGGCGGCAAGTCGCCACTGATCATCTGCGCCGACGCCGACCTGGACAAGGCCGCCGACATCGCCATGATGGCCAACTTCTACAGCTCCGGTCAGGTCTGCACCAACGGCACCCGCGTGTTCATCCCGGCGGCAATGAAAGCGGCCTTCGAAGCCAAGATCGCCGAGCGCGTTGCCCGCATCCGCGTTGGCAACCCGGAAGACGAGAACACCAACTTCGGCCCGCTGGTCAGCTTCCAGCACATGGAAAGCGTGCTTGGCTACATCGCCAAAGGTAAAGAAGAAGGTGCCCGCGTGCTGTGCGGCGGCGAGCGTCTGACTGCCGGTGATTTCGCCAAAGGCGCCTTCGTGGCCCCGACCGTGTTCACCGATTGCACCGACGACATGACCATCGTCAAGGAAGAGATCTTCGGCCCGGTGATGAGTATCCTCACCTACGAAACCGAAGAAGAAGTCATCCGCCGCGCCAACGACACCGACTACGGCCTGGCCGCCGGTGTCTGCACCAACGACATCTCCCGCGCCCACCGCATCATCCACCAGCTGGAAGCCGGTATCTGCTGGATCAATGCCTGGGGCGAATCGCCAGCCGAAATGCCGGTTGGCGGCTACAAGCAGTCGGGCGTCGGCCGTGAGAACGGCGTCAGCTCGCTGGCTCAATACACGCGCATCAAGTCGGTCCAGGTCGAGCTGGGCGGCTACAACTCGGTCTTCTAAGGCCCTGTCCCGCCACGCCCGTTGCCACCGCACGGGCGTTTCCGCTCCCTGATCACCGCCAACACGAGGGTACTTTCATGTCCCAAGAATTCGATTACATCATCGTCGGAGCAGGCTCCGCCGGTAACACCCTGGCGACTCGCCTGACCGAGGACGCCGGCGTCACCGTACTGCTGCTGGAAGCCGGTGGCCCCGACTACCGCTTCGACTTCCGCACCCAGATGCCCGCCGCCCTGGCCTTCCCGCTGCAGGGCCGCCGCTACAACTGGGCCTACGAGACCGACCCGGAGCCGCACATGAACGGCCGCCGCATGGAATGTGGCCGTGGCAAGGGCCTGGGTGGCTCGTCGCTGATCAACGGCATGTGCTACATCCGTGGCAACGCCATGGACTTCGACGGCTGGGCGAAACTGCCAGGCCTGGAAGACTGGACCTACCTCGACTGCCTCCCGTACTTCCGCAAAGCCGAAACCCGCGACATCGGCCCGAACGACTATCACGGCGGCGAAGGCCCGGTCAGCGTGACCACGCCAAAGGCCGGTAACAACCCGCTGTTCCACGCCATGGTCGAAGCCGGCGTGCAAGCCGGCTACCCGCGCACCGAAGACCTCAACGGCTACCAGCAGGAAGGCTTCGGTCCGATGGACCGCACCGTAACCAAGCAGGGCCGCCGTTCGAGCACCGCCCGTGGCTACCTGGACCAGGCCAAGAAGCGCCCGAACCTGACCATCGTCACTCACGCCCTGACTGACCGCGTACTGTTCGACGGCAAGCGCGCCATTGGCGTGACTTACCTGGTCGGCGACAGCGAAGAGCGCGTCGAAGCCCGCGCCCGCAAGGAAGTGATCGTAAGCTCCGGCGCCATTGCTTCGCCGCAGTTGCTGCAGCGTTCCGGCGTTGGCCCGCGCGCCCTGCTGGAAAGCCTCGACATCCCGGTGGTACACGACCTGCCGGGCGTCGGCGAAAACCTGCAGGACCACCTTGAGCTGTACCTGCAGTACGCTTGCACCCAGCCGGTGTCGCTGTACCCGTCGCTGCTGTGGTGGAACCAGCCGGCCATCGGCGCCGAGTGGATGTTCAACGGTACCGGTATCGGCGCCAGCAACCAGTTCGAGGCGGGTGGTTTCATCCGCACCCGTCCGGAGTTCGAATGGCCGAACATCCAGTACCACTTCCTGCCGGTCGCCATTAACTACAACGGCTCCAATGGCGTGAAAGAGCACGGGTTCCAGGCACACATGGGCTCGATGCGCTCGCCAAGCCGTGGCCGCATCCAGGTCAAGTCGAAGGACCCGCGCCAGCACCCGAGCATCCTGTTCAACTATATGGCCACCGAGCAGGACTGGCAGGAGTTCCGTGACGGCATTCGCCTGACCCGCGAAATCATGGCCCAGCCGGCGCTGGACCCGTACCGCGGTCGCGAGATCAGCCCGGGCGAGCACGTGCAGACGGATGAAGAGCTGGACAAGTTCATCCGCGAACACGCCGAAACCGCCTTCCACCCGTCCTGCTCGTGCAAGATGGGCACCGACGAGATGGCCGTGGTCGACGGCGAAGGCCGCGTGCACGGCATGAAGGGCCTGCGTGTGGTCGATGCGTCGATCATGCCGATCATCATCACCGGCAACCTCAATGCCACCACGATCATGATCGCCGAGAAGATCTCGGACAAGATTCGCAACCGCAAGCCGCTGCCGCGCAGCACCGCCAAGTACTACGTGGCCAACGGTGCACCGGTCAAAGGCAAGCCAATGCGTGAAGTGAAGCAGGCGTGAGCCTGCACCGGCCCCTTCGCGGCTAAAGCCGCTCCCACACGGATTGTGCAGTACCTGTGGGAGCGGCTTTAGCCGCGAAAGGGCCCGCATAGGCAACTCCACAAAAGGCACCCTTCGAGGTGCCTTTTGCACATCTGCAGAAACGCTTTACAGCCTGCCAATTCATCAGGTTAGAATCAGTTGGCACGCGACTTGCCAAGTCAAGGAGCCAAGCCCCCTTCCCGCGATATCCCGGAGTACCTGCCTTTGGATGCCAGCACCATCAACAGCCTGTTCTTGATCGGCGCATTGCTGGTGGGCGCAAGCATCCTGGTCAGCTCGCTGTCATCGCGCCTGGGCATCCCCATTCTGGTCATCATTCTCGCCGTCGGCATGGTCGCCGGTGTCGATGGTGGCGGCATCATCTTCAACAACTACGCGACCGCCTACCTGGTGGGCAACCTGGCATTGGCCGAGATCCTCCTTGACGGTGGCCTGCGCACGCGGGTGGCGAGCTTTCGCGTGGCCTTGTGGCCGGCACTGTCCCTGGCCACCGTCGGCGTGATGATCACCACCGCGCTAACCGGCATGGTAGCTGCCTGGCTGTTCAACCTGAGCCTGATCCAGGGCCTGCTGATCGGCGCCATCGTCGGCTCCACCGACGCCGCCGCGGTGTTTTCGCTGCTCGGCGGCAAAGGCCTGAACGAGCGGGTTACCGCCACGCTGGAAATCGAATCGGGCAGCAACGACCCGATGGCGGTGTTCCTCACCGTCACCCTGATCGACATGATCGCCAGCGGCCAGACTGGCTTGCACTGGAGCCTTCTGGGCCACTTGCTGCGTGAGTTTGGTATTGGCGGCCTGCTTGGCCTGGGTGGCGGCTGGGTGATGCTGCAGCTGGTCAACCGCATCAACCTGGCCGGCGGCCTGTACCCGATTCTGGTGGTTGCCGGCGGCCTGGTGGTGTTCTCGCTGACCAATGCCCTGCACGGCAGCGGCTTCCTTGCCGTATACCTGTGCGGCCTGGTGCTGGGCAACAAGCCGATCCGCAGCCGCCACGGCATCCTGCACATGCTCGACGGCATGGCCTGGCTGGCCCAGATCGGCATGTTCCTGGTGCTGGGGCTGCTGGTCACGCCCCACGACCTGCTACCGATCGCCCTGCCCGCGCTGGGCCTGGCGCTGTGGATGATCCTGGTGGCGCGCCCTCTGTCGGTAGTCGCCAGCCTGCTGCCGTTCAAAGCCTTCCATGGTCGTGAGAAAGGCTTCATTTCCTGGGTTGGCCTGCGCGGCGCGGTGCCGATCATTCTGGCGGTGTTCCCGCTGATGGCCGGCCTGCCTGACGCCCAGCTGTTCTTCAACCTGGCGTTCTTCATCGTGCTGGTGTCGCTGCTGGTGCAAGGCACCAGCCTGCCGTGGATGGCCAAGCTGCTGAAGGTCACCGTACCGCCAGACCCAGCGCCGATTTCCCGCTCTGCGCTGGAAGTGCACATCACCAGCGAGTGGGAGCTGTTCGTCTACCGCCTGGGTGCGGAAAAATGGTGCATCGGCGCCGCCCTGCGCGAGCTCAAGATGCCCGAAGGCACGCGTATCGCCGCGCTGTTCCGGGGCGAACAACTGCTGCACCCGTCTGGCAGTACGGTACTGGAGGTAGGCGACATGCTCTGCGTGATCGGCCACGAACATAACCTTCCGGCGCTGGGCAAGCTGTTCAGCCAGGCACCGCAGCGCGGTCTGGACCTGCGTTTCTTTGGCGACTTCGTGCTCGAAGGCGATGCCGAACTGGGCGCGGTGGCCGCACTTTATGGCCTCAAACTGGATGGCCTGGACGCGAAAATGCCGCTGGCGCAGTTCATCCGACAGAAGGTCGGAGGCGCTCCAGTAGTAGGCGACCAGGTCGAATGGCACGGCACGATCTGGACCGTGGCGACCATGGACGGGAACAAGATCCAGAAAGTCGGCGTCAGATTCCCCGAGGGAACGCGACCCGGACCAGGATTGTTCCTCTAAACTCCGTTTCTGCCTGATCCACAAGTAGTCTGCCTATGTCCCTGCGCGTGTACCTTCGCACAGCCCTGCTGGGGTTGTGCCTGTCCATTTCTTTCGCGGTCAACGCGGCAGAAGCCCCGACCACCGCCAGCATCCAGAACAGCCTCGACAAGATCGCCGAGCGCAAGCTGCCCGAGGCCGACCAGAAGGCCCTGCAGCAGGTGCTCGAGCAGACCTTGAACCTGCTCAACAGCAAGGAAGACAGCGAGAAGAAGCTTGCCGCGCTCAAGCAGCAGCTGGCCAGCGCCCCCAAGGAAACCAGCGACAGCCAGAAGGAACTGGCCAAGCTCAAGCAAAGCAAGCCCCAGCCGGTCGCCCAGCGCTATGCCAGCCTGAGCGTGCCACAGCTCGAGCAGATGCTCAGCGAACGCAACACCCAGCAGGGTGATTTGCAGAAGGCGCTGTCCGAAGCCAACAGCCTGATCATCAACTCGCAGACCCGCCCCGAACGGGCCCAGGCCGAGATCAGCAACAACCAGACCCGCACCCAGCAGATCAACAGCAGCCTCAAGAGCGGCAAGGACGGCGGCAAGCCGATCAACGCCGACCAGCGCAACCAGCTCAATGCCGAACTGGCCTCGCTCAACGCGCTGACCCTGCTACGCCGCCAGGAGCTGGCCGGTAACGGCCTGCTGCAAGACCTCGGCAACGCCCGCCATGACCTGCTGATCGAACGCGCCGCGCGTCTGGAGCAGGAAATCCAGGACCTGCAGACGCTGATCAACGAAAAACGCCTGGCCCAGTCCCAGGAAGCCGTTACCCAGCAGTCGATCGAAGCGCAAAAGGCCGGCGGCAGCAGCCTGCTGGCCACCGAGAGCGCGGCCAACCTGAAGCTCTCCGACTATCTGCTGAAAAGCACCGACCGCCTCAACGAGCTGACCCAGCAGAACCTGCGCACCAAGCAGCAGCTCGACAGCCTGACCCAGGCCGACCAGGCACTGGATGAGCAGATCAACGTGCTCAAGGGCAGCCTGCTGCTGTCGAAGATCCTCTACAAGCAGAAGCAAGCACTGCCGCACCTGAAGCTCGACCGCGACCTGGCCGACCAGATCGCCGATATCCGCCTCTACCAGTTCGAGATCAACCAGCAGCGCGAGCAGATGAGCAACCCGGTGGCCTACGTCGACAAGCTGCTGGCCAGCCAGCCGCAGGAAGACGTCACGCCGCAACTGCGCAAGGCCCTGCTGGAAGTGGCGATCACCCGCAGCGACCTGCTCGAACGCCTGAACCGCGAGCTGTCGGCGCTGCTCAACGAATCGATCACCCTGCAGCTCAACCAGAAGCAGCTGCTGGGCACCGCTCAGGGCCTGCGAAACACCCTCGACGAACAGATGTTCTGGATCCCCAGCAACAAGCCGCTGGACTGGGACTGGCTGCGCCTGGTGCCGGAACGCTTCCCCGAACAGGTTGCCAGCCTGCCCTGGGGCTCGGGCATCAAGGAACTGGCCGACGGCCTGAGCCAGCGGCCGCTGCTGTTCCTGCCGCTGCTGCTGGCGATCGGCGCCCTGCTGTGGCGGCGCAAGTACCTCTACCAGCGGCTGGGCAAGGTGCACCAGGACATCGGCCACTTCCGCCGTGACAGCCAGTGGCACACCCCCCAGGCCATTCTGATCAACATCCTCCTGGCGATGCCGGTCAGCCTGGGCCTGGCGCTGTGCAGCTATGCCCTGCAGATTGACGCCCGCGGGCAGAACGCCAACCTCGGCGCGGCGCTGTGGCAACTGGCCCAGGCCTGGTTGGTGTTCTACACCGCCTACCGCATCCTCGCGCCTGGCGGCGTGGCGGAAGTCCACTTCCGCTGGCACAAACCGCAGGTCGAATTCCTGCGCGGCTGGGTACGCCGGTTGGGCACCGTGGTGCTGGCGCTGGTTGGCGTGGTGGCAGTCGCCGAGCACCAGCCTTCGGCCCTGGCCGACGACGTGCTCGGCATCGGCGTGGTACTGACCTGCTACGCACTGATGGCCTGGCTGCTCAGCCGTTTGCTGCTGAGCAGCCCGGCGCACCGCGACACGTCGCTGTTCCGCAGGGCTGTCGGGGTGGCCTTCACCGCGCTGCCGATCGCACTGTTCGTGGCCGTCTGCTTCGGCTACTACTACACCGCACTGAAACTGACCGACCGGCTGATCTATACCCTCTACCTGCTGCTGTTCTGGCTGGTCATCGAGGCCGCCTTTGTCCGCGGCCTGTCGGTCGCTGCACGGCGCCTGGCCTACCAGCGCGCGCTGAGCAAGCGCCAGGCTGCCAAGGAAGGGCTGGATGGCGAAGTCATCACCGAAGAGCCGACCCTGGACATCGAACAGGTCAACCAGCAGTCGCTGCGCCTGATCCGCCTGGCCCTGCTCGGTGGTTTCATCGCGGGCCTGTACTGGGTCTGGTCGGACCTGATCTCGGTATTTGCCTACCTCAACAATTTCGTCCTGTACGAGTACACCAGCGGTACCGGGGCCGCCGCCAGCATGGTGCCGATCAGCCTCGGCGACCTGCTCGGTGCGCTGGTGATCGTCGGCATCACCTTCGCCCTGGCGGGCAACTTGCCGGGCCTGCTGGAAGTGCTGGTGCTGTCGCGCCTGAACCTGGCCCAGGGCAGCGCCTATGCCACCACCACGCTGCTGTCATACACCATCGTCGGTGTCGGCATCGTCAGCACCCTGTCGACCCTCGGGGTGAGCTGGGACAAGCTGCAGTGGCTGGTAGCGGCGCTGTCGGTGGGCCTGGGCTTCGGCATGCAGGAGATCTTTGCCAACTTCATCTCCGGCATCATGATCCTGTTCGAGCGCCCCGTGCGGATCGGCGACACCATCACCATCGGCAACCTGTCCGGCACCGTGAGCAAGATACGCATCCGCGCCACCACCATCACCGACTTCGACCGCAAGGACATCATCGTCCCCAACAAAACCTTCATCACCGGCCAGCTGATCAACTGGTCGCTGACCGACACGGTCACGCGGGTGACGCTGAAGCTGGGCATCGACTACGGTTCTGACCTCGACCTGGTGCGCGACCTGCTGCTCAAGGGTGCCCACGAGAACCCGCGCGTGCTCAAGGACCCGGAACCGATCGTGTACTTCCTGAACTTCGGTGAGAGCTCGCTGGACCACGAACTGCGCATGCACGTACGTGACCTTGGTGACCGCAACCCGACGCTGGACGAGATCAACCGCTACATCAACCGCGAGTTCAAGGCCCACAACATCAAGATCTCGGTACGCCAGGTCGAAGTGTTCCTGATGGACCCCAAAGGCGGCAAGCAGCAGCTGATCCCGACGGAGCAACCTAAACCGGATGGCACTGCACCGGCCTGAGTGGGCTCGAATGCTTTATTCTGTGCTGAATCCTTGCGAGGGCTACGCCCTCGTTCGCGGGTAAACCCGCTCCCACAGGGACCGCGCATTACCTGTGGGAGCGGACTTGCCCGCGAAGGGCCGCAAAGCGGCCCCTTGGCACCGATCTCCAGGAGCAGCCCGTGAAAGCCCTCGACCAACTCACCTTCGACAACCGCTTCGCCCGCCTGGGCGATGCGTTCTCCACCCAGGTCCTGCCCGAGCCGATCGCCGAGCCGCGCCTGGTGGTGGCGAGCGAGGCGGCCATGAGCCTGCTCGACCTTGCCCCGGACCAGGCCGATCTGCCGTTGTTCGCCGAGCTGTTCAGCGGTCACAAGCTGTGGCAAGAGGCCGACCCGCGGGCGATGGTCTATTCCGGCCACCAGTTCGGCTCCTACAACCCGCGCCTGGGTGACGGCCGCGGCCTGCTGCTGGCCGAAGTGCTGAATGACCAGGGCGAGCACTGGGACCTGCACCTCAAGGGCGCCGGCCAGACGCCTTACTCGCGCATGGGCGACGGCCGCGCCGTGCTGCGCTCGTCAATCCGCGAGTTCCTCGCTTCGGAAGCCTTGCACGCGTTGGGCATCCCCAGCAGCCGGGCCCTGTGCGTGATCGGCTCGAGCACCCCGGTGTGGCGCGAAACCCGCGAAAGCGCGGCAATGCTCACCCGCCTGGCGCAGAGCCATGTGCGTTTCGGGCATTTCGAGTACTTCTACTACACCAAGCAGCCGGAACAGCAACGCGTGCTGATCGACCACGTGCTGGAGCAGCACTACCCCGAATGCCGCGATGCCGAGCAGCCTTACCTGGCTATATTCCGCACCATCGTCGAGCGCAACGCCGAGCTGATCGCCCGCTGGCAGGCCTATGGCTTCTGCCACGGGGTGATGAACACCGACAACATGTCGATCCTCGGTATCACCTTCGATTTCGGCCCTTACGCCTTCCTCGACGATTTCGACGCCAACTTCATCTGCAACCACTCCGACGACCGTGGCCGCTACAGCTACGCCAACCAGGTGCCGATCGCGCACTGGAACCTCAGCGCCCTGGCCCAGGCCCTGACCACGGTGATCGAGGTGGAACCGCTGAAGGAAGCGCTGGGCCTGTTCCTGCCGCTGTATCAAGCGCACTACCTCGACCTGATGCGCCGGCGCCTGGGCCTGACCAGCGCCGAAGACGACGACATGGCGTTGGTCGAGCGCCTGCTGCAGCGCATGCAGAGCGGCGGCGTGGACTACAACCTGTTCTTCCGCAAATTGGGTGACCAGCCCGTGGCCGAAGCGGTGAAGCGCGTGCGCGATGATTTCATCGACCTTGCCGGGTTCGATGCCTGGAGCGCGGACTACCTGGCCCGCTGCGAGCGCGAGGCGGGCAATGCCGAAGGCCGTCGCGAGCGCATGCATGCGGTGAACCCGCTGTACGTGCTGCGCAACTACCTGGCGCAGAAGGCCATCGAAGCGGCCGAAGCGGGGGATTACAGTGAGGTGCGCCGCCTGCATCAGGTGCTGAGCAAGCCGTTCGAGGAGCAAGTTGGCATGCAGGCCTATGCCGAGCGCCCACCTGAGTGGGGCAAGCATTTGGAAATCAGCTGTTCTTCATAAATCCTGGGGCCGCTGCGCGCCCCTTTCGCGACACAAGGCCGCTCCTACAGAACGGCGCGAATCCTTGTAGGAGCGGCCTTGTGTCGCGAAAGGGCTGCGCAGCAGACCCAAAAATCTCAAGGAGAAGAAATGTCCGACCCACTGGTAATCCCCTGCCCCCACTGCAACGGCCTCAACCGCCTGCCGGCGGCGCGCCTGGGTGACGCCCCGAAATGCGGCCGCTGCAAACAGGACGTGCTGCTGAGCCAGCCTTTCGAACTCAGCGAAGCCAACTACGCCAGCCAGATCAAGGGCGACCTGCCGCTGCTGATCGACGTCTGGGCTGACTGGTGCGGCCCCTGCAAATCCTTCGCCCCGACCTTCGAACAGGCTGCCCGCCAACTCAGCGGCCGCTGCCGCCTGGCCAAGCTCGACAGCGAAGCCCACCGCAACCTGGCCGGGCAGCTGGGTATCCGCTCGATCCCAAGCCTGATCCTGTTCAAGAACGGCCGCGAAATCAGCCGCCAGGCCGGGGCGTTCCCACTCCAGTCGTTGCTGGAGTGGGTGCGTAGCCAAGGGGTCTAAGCGTTTTCTTCAAGCAGTGAATGCAGTTCTACAAACTGCTGCGTCAGCTTGTGCCGCGGCTCCAGGTGAATCAGCGGCAGGCTGGCATGGTGCGATTCACGCATTTTCACCGAGCTGCCCAGGTACACCGGTAGCACCGGCAGCCCTTCTCCCAGCAGCTCTTCGAGCATCTGCTGAGGCAGGCTGGCGCGGGACTGGTACTGGTTGACCACGATGCCTTCAACCTGAAGGTCTTCATTGTGGTCCTCCTTGAGCTCTTCGATCTCAGCCAGCAGGCCGTACAGTGCCTGGCGCGAGAAACTGTCGCAGTCGAAGGGAATCAGCACGCGATCAGCGGCGATCAATGCGGAAACCGCGTAGAAGTTGAGCGCTGGCGGCGTGTCGATGTAGATCCGGTCGTAGTCCTCGTCCAGCTCGTCGAGCAACTTACGCAGCTTGTTGATCTTGTGCTTGGCTTCCAGCTTGGGTTGCAGGTCGGCCAGCTCCGCCGTGGCGGTGACCACATGCAGGTTGTCGAACGGGGTTTCGTAGATATCGACCTTGTTCTTCTTGCTGAACGGCCCGCTGGACAGGCTCTGCTTGAAGAAGTCGGCAATACCCATGGGGATATCGTCGCCGGTGAGGCCGGTGAGGTACTGGGTCGAGTTGGCCTGGGCATCCAGGTCGATCAGCAAGGTCCGATAACCTTCGCTGGCACTCACAGCCGCCAGGTTGCAAGCGATGCTCGACTTGCCCACGCCACCTTTCTGATTGAACACCACGCGCCGCATGATTGACCTCCGTGTATCAACGAATGCCCGAGTATGTGGCGGCGCAGCGGCAATGGCCAGTGCCATTTGCCCGTTCGCCGGCTCAGGCCGCCATCAGTCCCGTCAGCAACTCGGCAAACGCCCGGGCCATCGCCGAACCGCCACGTTCACGCTGCACCAGCCACACTGCCGACATCGCCCCTTCATCCAGCAGCGTGCGGTACACCACGCCTTCGATGCGCATGCGCTGGAACGATGCCGGCAGCACCGAGACCCCAAGCCCCGCCGACACCAGGCCGATGATAGTCATCGCTTCCCCCGCTTCCTGGGCGAAATGGGGGTTGAACCCGGCCTGGCGCGCCAGGCTCAACAACTGGGCATGCAGCCCGCTGCCATAGCTGCGCGGGAAGAACACGAACGGTTCATGGGCCAGGGCGGCCATGTGCACGCCATGTTCCGTGCCTTGCGCCAACGGATGCGAGGCATTGATCACTGCCACCAGCGGCTCGCGGAACAGCTCCGTGGCCACCAGGCCCTCCGGCAGCGGCATCGGCCGCATCAGACCGACTTCGATGGATTCGTCGAACACCCCTTCTGCGACATCCCGGCTGCTCATTTCCTTGAGGTTCAGGTGCACTGCAGGGAAGCGCTGGCGAAAGGCATGAATGGCCTTGGGAATTTTCGACGTGAACGGCGCCGACGAGGTGAAGCCAATTTTCATCTCACCCAGTTCACCCAACTGCGCACGGCGCGCCACATCGGCCGCCTTCTCCACCTGCGCCAGCACCTGGCGCGCCTCTTCAAGGAACAGGCGACCCGCCTCGCTCAGCTCGACCCGACGATTGGTCCGCTCGAACAGGCGGGCGCCCAGTTCCTGTTCCAGTGCCTGGATCTGCTGGCTCAACGGCGGCTGGGAGATCCCCAGTTGCTGGGCCGCACGGCCGAAGTGCAGCTCTTCGGCAACGGCGATGAAGTAACGCAAATGGCGCAGTTCCATGATCGGCTCCAATCAGGTCGCTAAACGTCTCAAATAGGTCGAATAATATATTCGATCTAATCATTAGCCAGCTATATGCTTTTTTCATTGCGCCAGAGGTACCGCCCGTGAAAACTGCTGTAGCCCCCCTTCCTGCCGGCCCAGAACCCGCCCCCCTGAACGACATGTGGATCGAAAAAGGCACCCCCGCCTTCATGAAGACCGTGCTGGCCCTGTTCAGCGGCGGCTTCGCCACGTTCGCCCTGCTGTACTGCGTACAGCCGATGATGCCGCTGCTGTCGAAGGAGTTTTCCATCAACGCGGCGCAGAGCAGCCTGGTGCTGTCGGTGTCCACTGCAATGTTGGCGTTCGGCCTGCTGATCACCGGTCCGATCTCCGACCGCATCGGCCGCAAGCCGGTAATGGTCTTTGCCCTGGTCTGTGCCGCCCTGTCGACCCTGGCCAGCGCGGTGATGCCGAGCTGGGAGCTGGTGCTGGCCACCCGCGCCCTGGTGGGCCTTTCGCTGAGTGGCCTGGCGGCGGTGGCGATGACTTACCTGAGTGAAGAAATCCACCCGCAGCACATCGGCTTGGCCATGGGCCTGTACATCGGCGGCAACGCCATCGGTGGGATGAGCGGGCGGCTGATTACCGGGGTACTGATCGATTTCGTCAGCTGGCACACGGCGATGCTGACCATCGGCGGGCTGGCCCTGGTGGCGGCGCTGGTGTTCTGGAGGGTACTGCCGGAGTCGCGCAACTTCCGCCCTCAGCTGATGAGCCCGCGTAGCCTGCTAGACGGTTTCGTCATGCACTTCAGGGATGCCGGGCTGCCTTGGCTGTTCCTCGAAGCCTTCTTGCTGATGGGTGCCTTCGTCACCCTGTTCAACTACATCGGTTACCGCCTGCTGGCCGAGCCGTATCACATGAATCAGGCGCTGGTCGGCTTGCTGTCGGTGGTGTACCTGTCGGGGATCTACAGCTCGGCGCAGGTCGGCGCACTGGCTGACAAGCTGGGCCGGCGCAAGGTGTTCTGGGCCAGTATCGTGGTAATGGCGGGAGGCCTGCTGATGACCCTGGCGACCCCGCTGGCGCTGGTTATCGTTGGCATGCTGGTGTTCACCTTCGGCTTCTTCGGTGCGCACTCGGTGGCCAGCAGCTGGATCGGCCGCCGCGCGCTGAAGGCCAAGGGGCAGGCTTCGTCGCTGTACCTGTTCAGCTATTACGCAGGGTCCAGCGTGGCCGGTACGGCCGGTGGGGTTTTCTGGCACCAGTGGGGCTGGAACGGCATCGGCCTGTTCATTGGCAGCCTGCTGGCGGTGGCGTTGCTGGTGGCACTGCACCTGAGCAAGCTTCAGCCGAAAACGGCTTGAAGCCCATTCGCGGGTGAACCCGCTGCCACAGGGACCGCGCCTAACTGGAGCTCAGCGCTGTACCTGTGGGAGCGGGTTCACCCGAAGTCAGAGTAGAAAAAGCCCGGCACATTGGCCGGGCTTTTCGTTTCAGAGCGCTTACTGGTGATACTGCGCCGACAGCTCGTGCACGGCGTTGATGAACACGCCGGCATGTTCCGGGTCGACTTCCGGGGTGATGCCATGGCCCAGGTTGAACACGTGGCCAGTGCCCTTGCCATAGCTGGCCAGGATACGCGCCACTTCCTGGCGGATGGCTTCGGGCTTGGCGTACAGCACGGTCGGGTCCATGTTGCCTTGCAGCGCAACTTTGTCGCCGACGCGGCGGCGAGCGTCGCCGATCTCACAGGTCCAGTCCAGGCCCAGCGCGTCGGCACCGGCATCGGCGATGCTTTCCAGCCACAGGCCACCATTCTTGGTGAACAGGATCACCGGCACTTTGCGCCCTTCGTGCTCGCGGATCAGGCCGCTGACGATCTTGCGCATATAGGCCAGGGAGAACTCCTGGTAGGCCGCCGCCGACAGATTGCCGCCCCAGGTGTCGAAGATCTGCACCGCCTGGGCACCCGCGAGGATCTGGCCATTGAGGTAGCTGGTAACCGACTGCGCCAGCTTGTCCAGCAGCAAGTGCAGGGCTTGCGGGTTGTCGTAGGCCATGGCCTTGGTCTTGCGGAAGTCCTTAGACGAGCCGCCTTCGACCATGTAGGTGGCCAAGGTCCACGGGCTACCGGAGAAACCAATCAGCGGCACACGGCCGTTGAGCTCGCGACGGATGGTGCTGACCGCATCCATCACGTAGCCGAGGTCTTTCTGTGGGTCAGGGATCGGCAGCGCTTCGATGTCGCCCGGGGTGGTGATGGTCTTCTTGAAGCGCGGGCCTTCGCCGGTTTCAAAGTACAGGCCAAGGCCCATGGCGTCGGGGATGGTGAGGATGTCCGAGAACAGGATCGCCGCATCAAGCGGGTAGCGGTCCAGCGGCTGCAGGGTCACCTCGCAGGCGAACTGCGGGTTCATGCACAGGCTCATGAAATCACCGGCCTTGGCGCGGCTGGCGCGGTACTCCGGCAGGTAGCGGCCGGCCTGGCGCATCATCCAGACAGGGGTGACGTCAACGGGTTGCTTGAGCAGCGCACGCAGGAAACGATCGTTCTTCAGGGCAGTCATGTCGGCATCCGGAAAAATAGTGCGGGCATTTTCTCAGACGCCAGCGCAAAAGGCACGGTCAAGGCCATGCGTTTTGTCTATTGGGTGCCACAGATCAAGCGTTTTTGTATACAAAAGCTTCGCGGGCACGCCCGCTCCCACAGGTTCTGCGCTGAACCCTGTGGGAGCGGGCGTGCCCGCGAAGAGGTCGAAAGTCAGACTTCCAGGTAATCCAGGATCCCTTCGGCGGCGTTGCGGCCTTCGAAGATCGCCGTCACTACCAGGTCCGAACCGCGCACCATGTCGCCACCGGCGAACACTTTCGGGTTGCTGGTCTGATGCTTGAACTTGGCTTTCTCCGGCGCCACCACGCGGCCCTGGCTATCCAGCTGGATGCCATGCTGCTCGAACCACGGTGCCGGGCTCGGGCGGAAGCCGAAGGCGATCACCACGGCGTCGGCCGGCAGGATCTCTTCGGAGCCTGGGATCGGCTCGGGGCTACGACGGCCACGGGCATCCGGCTCACCCAGGCGGGTCTCGACCACCTTCACGCCTTCGACCTTGTCCTCGCCGACGATGGCGATGGGCTGGCGGTTGTAGAGGAACTTCACGCCTTCTTCCTTGGCGTTCTTCACCTCTTTGCGCGAACCCGGCATGTTGGCTTCGTCACGGCGATAAGCACAGGTCACCGACTTGGCGCCCTGGCGGATCGAAGTGCGGTTGCAGTCCATCGCGGTGTCGCCACCGCCCAGCACCACGACCTTCTTGCCCTGCATGTCGACGAAGTCTTCCGGCGACTTCTCGAAGCCCAGGTTGCGGTTGACGTTGGCGATCAGGAAGTCCAGCGCATCGTGCACGCCTGGCAGGTCTTCACCCGGGAACCCCCCTTTCATGTAGGTGTAGGTGCCCATGCCCATGAACACTGCATCGTACTCGGCGAGCAGCTGTTCCATGGTGATGTCCTTGCCCACCTCGGTGTTCAGGCGGAACTCGATGCCCATGCCGGTAAAGACTTCGCGGCGATTGCTCAACACGGACTTTTCCAGCTTGAACTCCGGGATGCCGAAGGTCAGCAGGCCACCGATCTCCGGGTTTTTGTCGAACACCACCGGGGTCACGCCACCCCGCACCAGCACGTCGGCGCAGCCCAGGCCAGCCGGGCCGGCACCAATGATGGCGACGCGCTTGCCGGTTGGCTTGACCTTGGACATGTCCGGGCGCCAGCCCATGGCAAACGCCGTGTCGGTGATGTATTTCTCCACCGAGCCGATGGTCACAGCGCCGAACCCATCATTCAGGGTGCAGGCCCCCTCGCACAGACGGTCCTGCGGGCAAACACGGCCGCACACTTCCGGCAGGGTGTTGGTCTGGTGCGACAGTTCGGCCGCGGCCAGGATGTTGCCTTCGGAGACCAGCTTCAGCCAGTTGGGGATGAAGTTGTGTACCGGACACTTCCACTCGCAATACGGGTTGCCGCAGCCCAGGCAACGGTGCGCCTGCTCCACGGACTGCTGCGGCTTGAACGGTTCGTAGATTTCCACGAACTCCTTCTTGCGCTGGCGCAGCAGCTTCTTCTTGGGGTCCTTGCGGCCCACTTCGATGAACTGGAAGTCGTTGTTCAGACGTTCAGCCATTTTTCAAAACCTCTTTACCGCAGTTGCCAGCCTCAGGCTGCAAGCTGCAAGACGATCACTTGAGCACGACAGGCCCCGCGCACGGGGCCGTCACTTGCAGCTGTTCTTACTGCGGGTTGGCACGGGTGCTGGACAGCAGTTGCTTGAGGTTGGCCGCCTTCGGCTTGACCAGCCAGAAGCGTCGCACGTAGTCGTCCAGGTTCTCGAATAGCTCACGCCCCCACTCGCTGCCGGTCTCTTCCACGTATTCGCCAAGGACCCGCGCCAGGTGGCTGCGGTAGGCTTCCATCGCCTCACCACTGATCCGCTGGATTTCCACCAGCTCGTGGTTGAGCTTGTCGACGAAGCTGTTGTCCATGTCGAGCACGTAGGCGAAGCCGCCAGTCATGCCAGAACCGAAGTTGTAACCGGTCTTGCCCAGAACGCAGACAAAGCCACCGGTCATGTATTCACAGCAGTGATCGCCGGTACCCTCGACAACAGCGTGGGCGCCGGAGTTACGCACAGCGAAGCGCTCGCCCGCGGTACCTGCGGCAAACAGCTTGCCGCCGGTGGCGCCGTACAGGCAGGTGTTGCCGACGATGGCGCTGTGCTGGGTGGCGAACGGGCTGCCGGCGGGTGGCACGATGGTCACCTTGCCACCGGTCATGCCTTTGCCGACGTAGTCGTTGGCGTCGCCTTCCAGGTGCAGGTTCAGGCCACCGGCGTTCCACACGCCGAAGCTCTGGCCAGCGGTACCCTTGAAGCGGAAGGTCACCGGCTTGTCTGCCATGCCCTGGTTGCCGTACAGCTTGGCGATTTCGCCAGAGATACGGGCACCAATGGAACGGTCGCAGTTGCAGATGTCGAGGCTGAACTCGCCACCGGCCTGGTCGCGGATTGCAGGCAGGGCCATCTCGACCATCTTCTCGGCCAGCTCGCCCTTGTCGAACGGCGGGTTGTTGTCGACTTCGCAGAACTGCGGCTTGTCGGCCGGAATGTGCGAGCTGCCCAGCAGCGGGGTCAGGTCCAGGTACTGCTGGCGCTCGGTGTCGCCTGGCAGCACGTCGAGCAGGTCGGTACGGCCGATCAGCTCGCCGAGGCTGCGCACGCCCAGCTTGGCCAGCCACTCACGGGTTTCTTCGGCGACGAAGGTGAAGAAGTTGATCACCATGTCGACGGTGCCGATGTAGTGGTCCTTGCGCAGCTTCTCGTTCTGCGTGGCAACGCCGGTGGCGCAGTTGTTCAGGTGGCAGATACGCAGGTATTTGCAACCCAGGGCGATCATTGGCGCGGTGCCGAAGCCGAAGCTCTCGGCGCCGAGGATCGCTGCCTTGATCACGTCCAGGCCGGTCTTCAAGCCGCCGTCGGTCTGCACCCGCACCTTGCCGCGCAGGTCGTTGCCGCGCAGGGTCTGGTGGGTTTCGGCCAGGCCCAGCTCCCACGGGGCGCCAGCGTACTTGATCGAGGTCAGCGGCGAAGCACCGGTACCACCGTCGTAACCGGAGATGGTGATCAGGTCGGCATAGGCCTTGGCCACGCCGGCGGCAATGGTGCCAACGCCGGCCTCAGCCACCAGCTTGACCGAAACCAGGGCCTGCGGGTTGACCTGCTTGAGGTCGTAGATCAGCTGGGCCAGGTCTTCGATCGAATAGATGTCGTGGTGCGGCGGCGGCGAGATCAGGGTCACGCCCGGTACCGCATAGCGCAGCTTGGCGATCAGGCCGTTGACCTTGCCGCCTGGCAGCTGGCCGCCCTCACCAGGCTTGGCGCCCTGGGCAACCTTGATCTGCAGCACTTCGGCGTTGACCAGGTATTCCGGGGTCACGCCAAAGCGGCCGGTAGCCACCTGCTTGATCTTCGAGCTCTTGATGGTGCCGTAGCGCGACGGGTCTTCACCGCCCTCACCGGAGTTGGAGCGTGCGCCCAGGCGGTTCATCGCCTCGGCCAGGGCTTCGTGAGCTTCCGGCGACAGAGCCCCCAACGAGATACCGGCGGAGTCGAAGCGCTTGAGGATGGCCTCCAGCGGTTCGATCTGGTCCAGCGGCAGGGCCTCGTCGGCGACCTTGACCTTCAGCAGGTCACGGATCATCGACACCGGGCGCTGGTCGACCAGCGTGGTGTATTCCTTGAACTTGGCATAGTCGCCCTGCTGCACGGCGGCCTGCAAGGTGTTGACTACATCCGGGTTGTAGGCGTGGTATTCGCCACCATGGACGAACTTAAGCAGGCCACCTTGCTGGATTGGCTTGCGCGCACTCCAGGCTTCGGCCGCCAGCAGCTTCTGGTCACCTTCGAGGTCGACGAAACGCGCACCCTTGATACGGCTGGATACGCCCTTGAAGCTCAGACCAACCACTTCTTCGGCCAGGCCCACGGCTTCGAACAGCTGGGCGCCACGGTACGAGGCGATGGTGGAGATGCCCATCTTCGACAGGATCTTCAGCAGGCCCTTGGAGATGCCCTTGCGGTAGTACTTGAAGACTTCGTCGAGATCGCCGAGCACTTCGCCGGTACGGATCAGGTCGGCCAGCACTTCGTAGGCCAGGTACGGGTAAACGGCCGAGGCACCGAAGCCCAGCAGCACGGCGAAGTGGTGCGGGTCGCGAGCAGTGGCGGTTTCGACCAGGATGTTGCTGTCGCAACGCAGGCCCTGCTCGGTCAGGCGGTGGTGTACGGCACCCACGGCCAGCGAAGCATGTACCGGCAGCTTGCCCGGGGCGATGTAGCGGTCGCTCAGTACCAGCTGGGTCTTGCCGCTGCGCACGGCTTCTTCAGCCTGGTCGGCGATGTTGCGGATGGCCGCTTCCAGGCCGACGCTCTCGTCATAGTTGAGGTCGATCAGCTGGCGGTCGAAGCCTTCGCGCTCCAGGTTCATCAGCGAACGCCACTTGGCGGGCGAGATGACCGGCGAGCTGAGGATGACCCGCGAAGCGTGCTCCGGGGACTCCTGGAAGATGTTGCGCTCGGCGCCCAGGCAGATTTCCAGGGACATGACGATCGCTTCGCGCAGCGGGTCGATCGGCGGGTTGGTCACCTGGGCGAACTGTTGGCGGAAGAAGTCGTATGGCGAACGCACGCGCTGCGAAAGCACCGCCATCGGCGTGTCGTCACCCATCGAGCCGACCGCTTCCTGGCCCTGCTCGCCGAGTGGGCGCAGCACCTGGTCACGCTCTTCGAAGGTGACCTGGAACATCTTCATGTACTGCTTGAGCTGGTCAGCGTCGTAGCTGGCCACGCCCTGGTCGTCGGTCAGGGTCGCCTGGATGCGCAGGGCGTGCTGACGCAGCCAGCGCTTGTACGGGTGGCGCGACTTCAGACGGTTGTCGATGGCGTCGGTGTCGAGGATCTGGCCGGTCTCGGTGTCCACGGCAAGGATCTGACCCGGGCCGACACGGCCCTTGGCCAGGACGTCCTCAGGCTGGTAGCCCCACACGCCGATTTCCGAGGCGATGGTGATGTAGCCGTTGGTGGTCGTCACCCAGCGCGCCGGACGCAAGCCGTTACGGTCGAGCAGGCACACCGCGTGGCGGCCTTCGGTCATTACGATACCGGCCGGGCCATCCCACGGCTCCATGTGCATGGAGTTGTATTCGTAGAAGGCGCGCAGGTCGGCGTCCATGGTCTCGACGTTTTGCCAGGCTGGCGGCACCAGCATGCGCACGCCGCGGAACAGGTCGATGCCGCCGGTGACCATCAGCTCCAGCATATTGTCCATGCTCGACGAGTCGGAACCGACGCGGTTGACCAGTGGACCGAGCTCTTCGAGGTCGGGGATCAGGTCGTTGGCGAACTTGGTGCGACGGGCCATGGCCCAGTTGCGGTTGCCGGTAATGGTGTTGATTTCGCCGTTGTGGGCGAGGAAGCGGAACGGCTGCGCCAGCGGCCATTTCGGCAGGGTGTTGGTGGAGAAGCGCTGGTGGAACACGCAGATCGCGGTTTGCAGGCGCTCGTCACCCAGGTCCGGATAGAACGCCGCGAGATCGCGCGGCATCATCAGGCCTTTGTAGATGATGGTCTTGTGCGAGAAGCTGCAGATGTAGTGGTCGGCGTCGTGGGCGTTGGCCACGGACGAGCGGCGACGGGCACTGAACAGCTTGAT
Organism: Pseudomonas sp. NBRC 111130; assembly: GCF_001320485.1. Classification (NCBI taxonomy): domain Bacteria; kingdom Pseudomonadati; phylum Pseudomonadota; class Gammaproteobacteria; order Pseudomonadales; family Pseudomonadaceae; genus Pseudomonas; species Pseudomonas sp. NBRC 111130. Next base: position 39,532 of record NZ_BCBG01000011.1, on the reverse strand, counting down.
GGCGAATTCCTGATCGCTCAGGCCTTCACCGCCAATGAATACCTGCTCGATCTGCGGCAGGCGCTCCAGGGCCAGGCGGCCGAGCACGCTGGTGTCGATCGGGACCTTGCGCCAGCCGACCAGCTTGAGGCCGGCCGCGACGATTTCGCGGTCCATGTTGGCGCGGGCGGCTTCGGCTTTGACCGGGTCCTGGTTGAAGAACACCATGCCGACGGCGTACTGCCTGGGCAGCTCTACGGCGAAGTGTTGCTGGGCCACGGCCCGCAGGAATTGATCAGGCTTCTGCATGAGCAGACCGCAACCGTCACCGGTCTTGCCATCGGCGTTGATACCGCCGCGGTGGGTCATGCAGGTCAGTGCCTGCATGGCGGTTTGCAGAAGGTGGTGACTCGGCTCGCCCGTCATATGGGCGATCAGGCCAAAACCACAGTTGTCCTTGAATTCTTCGGGATGGTACAGACCTGTTTTCATAGACACTTTCTCACCAGGTTCACCTCTCAACCGGAGGTAAATCTCTTTTATGTACAACCACTTACCATCCACGCCGATCAAACGCCAGCTTTTTTGCGGTGGCCATGGAAAACCATTGTTGCACAGCGACAGTCATACCCACAAATTTTCATGTCTCACCATTGAAAATTTATGTCGCAATTTTGAATGTTTTTGCGCCATGCGCCGTGATAGCGGCTTGGCTCGAGTCTGAAGCGTTTCAGCCAGGTCTGCAACAGAGGCTTGTGGCCGGCAGTCTGGGACAGAAAAGCCTGCCGCGCGCAGGCGCAGCAGGCTAGTCGGATGTCGTTAATCGCTCAGCAACTGGGCGGCGGGGTGTTGCCGCCCGGAAGGTATCAGCGGGCCGAGGCCAGCTCTTGTTGGACGCTGGCGACGGTACGTGGCCAAGGTTTACCAGCCTGGACCTTCGCTGGCAAGTTCTTGATTGCCGCAACCGCTGCGTCGCGGCTGGCAAAATTGCCGTAGGTGACCACGTAGAGCGGTTTGCCCTGGAGGTTTTTCTTGAAGTAGCGATACTCGCCACCCTGCTCCTTGACGAAGGCCTGGGCCGATGCTTCGGAGCTGGTGCCGAGGATTTGCACCACGTAGTTGCCGGGTTTCTGGCCCGAATACCAACCGCCGCTGGCGCTGCCACTGGCGACCGGCTTTTCCACCGGTTTGGCGGCTGGCTTGGCAACAGCGACCTGAGTGGGTGCCGGGGCCGGCTTGGCAGGCGCAACCGGCTTCACTGGCTGGGTAGCGACAGGCTTCGGCGCAGGTACAACCGGCTGCACAGGCGTGGCAGCCTGGGCCATGCTCGGCGCCGGGCCGGCAGGCACGCCCTGTGGCGGTGCGATGGTGGTCACGGTCGGCGGATTGCCAGGCTGCAGGGCGGTGTTGCCCGCTGGGCCACCTTCTTCGCCATCACCCATGCCGGCAGCTTGCGCCAGCGGCTCGCGCATCACGGGCTGGGACTGCCCGACCAGCGGCAGCGGCATCGGCTGCGACTGGCCAGAGAATTCGATGGCCGGGCTGCCGTTGTTGGACTGGGCGGCGCCTGGCTGGCCCTCGCCCAGCGGCAGCTGGGCCTGGGCTACAGGCGCTTCGGCTGGCGCCTTGTCGCCTTTCTTCGGCATCAGAACTGCAGCACCTACGGCGACCACGACGACAGCGGACAGCGCGAGTACGTGTTTCTTAGGCATTTTGAACCCCATGGATGGTCGCTTGACCGTGGTACGGCTGGCGATCATGGCTTCGATCAAAGTATCGCGGGCGACCTGGTTGATGTTGCCAGGCCATCCGTCGGAGTTTTCATGAATATCGACCAGCTGTTCACGGGTGAACACCTCGATGCCCCGGCCAGCGCCTTCCAGGCGTTGCTCCAGGTACTCGCGGGTTTCTTCCTCGTTGTAGGGGGCGAGTTCAATGATATGGAAGCGCTCTTCCTCGACCTGAATCTCATCCAGCCCGGCAATCAGCGAAGGCTCGCCGAACAGGAACACGTGCGGGCGCCCTTCCGGTAGCCCGGCCGCCAGTTCCAGCAACGCTTGGAGTGCCGACTCGTCGAGTTGTTCCGCATCGTCCACCAGCAAATAGACTTCCTGACCGGTCAGCGCCAGCTGCACCACCTTGTTCAGGATCGCCTGCACTTCAGGCTGGGCCACTTCAAGTGTTTGCGCCACCTGACCGAGCACGCTGGCAGCGTCGCTGGCACCACGGGCCGACACCACCACGCTCAGCACCGTCTGCTTGTTGGTGCTGGCCACCAGGGCCTGGCGCAGCAGGGTCTTGCCGCTGCCAACCGGGCCGGTAACCACCAACATCAGCTGGCTGTAGCGGGCCAAGTGATGAAGTTGGCCCAGCACCGGCTTGCGCTGGGCGGGGAAGAACTTGAAGCCGGGCACACGCGGTGCGAACGGATCGTGGCTCAACTGGTAATGTTCGAGGAACGCCTCATCGGCATGCAAACTGGTCATTACGCTGTCACAACCTCAAAGCTGGGCCACGATCGCGCGGTAATCCGCCGACAGCGTGGCCTGAAGAATCTCTTTCGGATAGTCGTCGGTAATCACGGCCTCGCCCAGCTGGCGCAGCAGCACCAGCCGCAGGCGGCCATCGAGTACCTTCTTGTCGACCGCCATATGCTCCATGAAATGCGCCGGGGTCATTTCCTGTGGTGGCACCACCGGCAAACCTGCGTCCTGCAGCAGGCGGATTGCACGATCACGCTCGGCCTGGTCGATCCAACCCAGGCGCATGGACATTTCCAGGGCCATGACCGTCCCTGCGGCCACGGCTTCACCATGCAGCCACACGCCGTAGCCCATGTGCGTTTCGATGGCATGGCCAAAGGTATGCCCCAGGTTCAGCGTGGCGCGCACGCCCGACTCGCGCTCGTCGGCGCCGACAACGGCTGCCTTGGCAGCGCAAGAGCGACGGATCGCTTCAGTCAGGGCAGCGGGTTCGAGGGCGCGCAGAGCCTGGATATTGTCTTCGAGCCAGCCCAGGAATGGCTTGTCGCAGATCAGGCCGTACTTGATCACTTCAGCCAGGCCCGCCGACAGCTCGCGCGCAGGCAGGGTCTTGAGGCTGGTGGTATCGATCAGTACCGCGTTGGGCTGATAGAAAGCACCGACCATGTTCTTGCCCAACGGGTGGTTGATGCCGGTCTTGCCCCCCACCGAGGAGTCAACCTGAGACAGCAGGGTGGTCGGCACCTGGATGAAATCGACGCCACGCTGGTAGCAGGCTGCGGCGAAGCCGGCCATGTCACCGATCACGCCGCCGCCGAGGGCGACCACGGTAGTACGGCGGTCATGTCGCGCCGTCAGCAAACCGTCAAAGATCAGTTGCAGGGTCTCCCAGTTTTTATGGGCTTCGCCGTCCGGCAGGATCACCGGCAGCACCGAGTAGGCGCCAAGGGTGTTGCTCAGGCGTTGGAGATACAGAGGCGCGACGGTTTCGTTGGAAACGATGGCGACCTGCCGCCCGCGGATATGCGGCGCCAGCAGTTCGGCCTGGTCCAGAAGGCCTTCGCCAATGTAGATCGGGTAGCTACGCTCGCCCAGGTCGACCTTAAGTGTCTGCATGTATCCCCACAATGTACTTTGGCGCGGCGCCGGCTGTTCGACCCGCGCGGTAACGTTGAACCTCGCCTCGGCGCTGGCCGAGAATAGTCCCGGCTTAGCGGGGCGGCAACTGCTGCAGGCGCTCCAGAATATCGAGCACCACCATGCGCGGTGGCCGCTCGTCGGTTTCCACCACCAGGTCGGCGATTTCGCGATAAAGCGGGTCGCGCGCCTCCAGCAAGGCGCGCAGGGTCGCCTCCGGGTTGGCCGTGCGCAGCAACGGGCGATTGCGATCGCGCGCAGTGCGCCCGACCTGTTGTTCCACCGAGGCGTGCAGATAAATGACCCGGCCGCCCCTGTGCAGGGCTTGGCGGTTCTCCGCACGCATGACTGCGCCGCCACCGGTCGCCACCACCACGCCATCGAGCGCGCAGAGCTCGGCGATCATCGCCTGCTCACGGTCACGGAAGCCCGGTTCGCCTTCTTTGTCGAAGATCCACGGGATATTGGCACCGGTCCGCAGTTCGATTTCCTTGTCGGAATCTTTGAACAGCAGGCGCAGCTCTTTGGCCAACAGGCGCCCTATGGTGCTTTTACCAGCGCCCATGGGTCCTACAAGTATCAAATTTCGCACAGAATCAACGACTCACAGCAATCGCCTGGTCACTCATGATACGCGGAGTCAGGAAGACCAGCAGCTCGGATTTTTTCTCTTGTAATGCATCGCGTCGAAACAGCCGCCCAACATACGGCAGATCGCCGAAAAATGGCACCTTGTCGACCACTTTGTTTTGCGTGGTCGAGTAAACGCCACCGATGACGATGGTTTCACCGTCCGCCACACGGACCTTGGCATTGACCTCGTTCTTGCGAATCGGCGGCACGTCGTTCAGGGCATTGACGAAGTCAGGCTCGTCCTTGGTCACCTTGACGGTCATGATGACCTTGCCATCCGGGGTGATTTGCGGAGTGACCTCCAGCGAGAGCGAGGCCTCACGAAAGGCGATCGAGGTAGCGCCACTTTTGCTGGTTTCCTGATAAGGCACCTCGGTGCCCTTGAGAATCCTCGCGGTTTCCTTGTCAGCCGTCACTACCTTGGGCTGGGAGATGATTTCACCGTTGCCGCTTTTTTCCATGGCGCTGAGCTCCAGGTCCAGCAACAGGCCACTGCGCAACAGGCCGACGCCGATGCCGGCACTGCCTCGCTCCATGCCCAGGTCGACGAACAGGTCCTTGCCCAATCGTGGCGCTTCCCCATATAGCTGCCGCCCCCAACGCACGCCCAGGCCTTTCTCATAGTCGACGTTGGCCTCCACGATGCGCGCCTCGATCTCCACTTGCCGCACCGGCACGTCCAGCTGAGCGACCAACTGCCGCAAATCGGCGAGGCGATCCGCAGGCTGGTGGGCGACCAAGGTGTTGGTGCGAGTGTCGACGCTCAGGCTGCCACGACCGGTCAGAATGCCGTCGTCCGTCAGGGTTGCCAGCAACAGCTCCGCGAGCTCGGCAGCCTGTGCGTGATGGATCGGCAGCAGCTCACGCTGCAGGGGTTGCAGCTGCGCATCCAGCTCTTGCCCGATGCGGGCACCGCGGGATTGTTCGGCCAACTCGGCGGCTGGCGCCACCAGCAGCACATTCCCCTCTTCGCGCCGAGCCAGCCCTTTGCTACCAAGGACCAGCTCCAACGCCTGGTCCCATGGGACTTCGTGCAACCGCAGGGTTACATTGCCCTGCACCGTATCGCTGGCCACCAGGTTGATCCCGGCGTAGTCCGCCAGCACCTGAAGTACCGAGCGCACCTCGACATCCTGAAAATTCAGCGAGATGGGCTCACCCCGATAGGGCGCTGCCATGCACAACTGACTGGTGAGTAGCGCCACCGTCATCCATTTCAATAGCCATTTCATCACCGTCGCTGGCCTCCATTGTCACGCTCTTCCTGAGCGTCAGCATTACCGTGCGCTCACGCCACACGCCCCCGAGGAACAGCCGCTCACGCACGTTCAGCTGGCGCTCGCCGACTTCCACCACAACACCTCCATCGCGCCCCAGCCGATCACCGGGGCGCACGCGATACAAGCGACCTGCCGCCGACAGCAACGCTTCGCGCTGCGGCCCCCGCTGCAGGCTGCCGACCATCTGCAGCTGAGCCAGCGGCACGCTGGCAAGCCCCGCCTGGGCAATTCGCGTAGCCCATTCGGAAAACGGATCGAGCACCACCGGCAACATCTCACCGCGAGCAGGTCTATCGGCCAAGGTTGAGGGCTCAGGCACTTCATCATCGGCTTGATAAGCATGCACGCGCATGCCCAGGCGCAACAGCCCGGGCCTGTCCTCGGCAGGTGCCAGCCACAAGGCTTCGGCGCGCAACAGACGAACCTGGCCGAGCCAGTCGTCCAACCACATCCGCAGCCCCGAATAGCGCCCAACGACCTGCACGTCCAGTGATGTCTGGCAATAGCCAGGCTGGTGGTTTACCTCATCAAGTACATCGAGGCGTTCGAAGTGCAGGCCATGCGCATGCCCCGAGGCTGCGAGCTGGTCCAGCAAATCGCTCATGTCGGCCCCGGCGGCAAGGCGCCAGCGAGCATCCTGCAGATGCTGTCGTGCAGCATCGAGGCCCTCGCGCATCCGTGACAACGCCAGCACTTCGGCAGCCCTGGCTTCATGCACCTGGAGCAGGCGAACTTGCCTGGCCTGTTCTTCCTCCTGAAGCTGCAACCAGTACGGCAAACGAAACAGGCAACCGCCCCCCACCACGATAAGGCCTACGGCGAACGGCAGCGCGCGGCGAACGAGCTGCGAACGCTCGATGAGGGCCAGCCATTCGCCTTTCTGCAACAGATTCACGACCAGAGCGCCGACATGCGGGCCAACAATATGAACGCGTCGCCGCCCGGCTCACTCTTCAGGCTTTTGAGCTCCAGTTCACGCAGCGCACCGGAACGTTCCAGTTCACGCATCAGCTGGGCTACGACTGCGCCGGAGGCAGCCACGCCGACCATGCGCACCTGGGAGCCCTGCAGTTCGAGCCTAAGCAGCTGGACGCCCTCCGGCAGCGCCCGCTCCAGATCCGCAAACACGGCTGTCACCCGCCCCTGTCCAGCACGCAAGTCAGCCAAGGCCGCCGTCTGCGCTCGCACTTGCTCGTAGGATTGCCGGATACGATCATGCTCACCCCTGTGCACTTCAAGTACATCGATAGCGGCTTGCTGACTATTGTTGGCAGCGGCTTGCTGACGAGCTCGCTGACGAGCCAACTGGTCTATAAGCAGCACCGCAGACAACGCCACGACAGCCGCCCCCACCACCATCAGGCGCAAACGCCTGAGCGCTGCCAGGCGCTGCCGCTCTCGCCACGGCATCAGATTCAGGCGCAACATCAATGCACGCTCCCCATTGCCAGCGAAAACGCCAAGGCCATCCGGCCGTCGCGGCAATCCACCCCAGCCACGGTCGGCAAAGGCCGGCACGGCAAGCCGAGACGCTCGCTCAGTCGGCCAAGCGGGTATTGCCCAGCCTCCGGCGCGCCGACCACAAGCACTTCTTCCGGCCCTGCCTCTGCAGCGAAAACCTCCCCAGGCAAGTCAGGTAACGCCTCCGGGAGCAACTCCCGCCTCAAAGGCAGCGCGTCGCCAAGCCAGCCATGCAGCGTCGAACCGCCCGGCTCGATGCGCAGCAGCGCTGCCTGGCCTTTGCTTTGGCAGGGCATCAGGCGACGCAAGGCAATGCTGTCTACCTCGGCGACTTCAAGCTCAAGCCCGGCTGCTTCGAATGCAGCTTGCACGGGCTGCAGTGCACTCTGCCGACTGGCTGCGACCAAGACATCCAGGCTACCGGGATGCTGCGACGAGGCACCCAGCACCTGAAAATCCAGCACCAGGTCTTCAAGGGGGAAGGGGAACAGCCGGTCTGCTTCTGCCAGCAGTCGCGCCTCCATTTGACTTGGAGCCTGGCCGCCTGGAAGTTGGCATAGCTTGCAAATCACTTGTGAGGCAGGCAGCGCTACGGCTGCCCGGCGTTCGCGACTGCCGGATTGCCGATGAGCGCTGCGCAGGGCAGCGACAATACGCTCAGGGTCCTGCCAGCCGTTGCCAGGCGCAAACGGCTCGACCGCCCAGACCAACTGCTGGTAACGCCCCCTGTGGCGCCGCAGCTGTGCAATACGTATGGAGTCGGAAGCGATTTCCACCCCCAACAGTGAACTGGCATCCTTGCCAAAACGTCCAAGCATGGCGACTTCCTTGCTACAACCATGAACCGCCGCATTGCCGGGCCTGACCGGCCAGACGGTGCAGCGGGCCGCCTGGCCGGTCACCCGGCGAGACGAAAAATGCTTATAATGCCCAGCGTTTTTTCGTCCGCCGGCCCCGTGCGCAATTCACCCCTCAATCTGGACACCGAAAAGCCTTGATACGCCTGCTGAAGTTCTTCTGGTGGTCTTTTGTCGCAGTCATCTGCGCGCTCGTACTCGGTGTGAGCGGTGCGTTTCTGTATCTTAGCCCCAACCTGCCGTCGGTCGATTCGCTCAGAAGCGTTCAGTTGCAGATTCCCCTCAGGGTGTACAGCAGCGACGGCAAGCTGATCGCAGAATTCGGCGAAATGCGCCGCTCGCCGATCCGTTTCGCGGAAATTCCGCCACAGTTCATTCAGGCGCTTCTGTCAGCCGAAGACGACAATTTCCTCAATCACTACGGGGTCGACCCGAGCAGCCTGATGCGCGCCGCGACCCAGCTGGTGAAAACCGGTCATATCCAGACGGGTGGCAGCACCATCACCATGCAGGTGGCGAAGAACTTCTTCCTCAGCAGCGAGCGCAGTTTCTCGCGCAAGACCAACGAGATTCTCCTGGCCTTGCAGATCGAACGTGAGCTGACCAAGGACGAGATCCTCGAGCTGTACGTCAACAAGATCTACCTGGGCAACCGCGCCTACGGTATCGATGCGGCTGCGCAGGTGTATTACGGCAAGTCGATCCGTGACGTAAGCCTGGCGCAAATGGCGATGATCGCCGGCCTGCCCAAGGCACCGTCGCGCTTCAACCCGTTGGCCAACCCGGTGCGCGCCAAAGAGCGTCGCGACTGGATCCTCGGTCGCATGTACAAACTCGGCAAGATCGACGAGGCGAGCTATCAGGCCGCCCTGGCCGAGCCGCTGAATGCCAGCTACCACGTGCCCGCCCCCGAAGTTAACGCGCCGTACGTCGCCGAAATGGCCCGTGCCGAAATGGTTGGCCGCTATGGCAGCGACGCCTATACCGAAGGCTTCCGTGTCACCACCACGGTGCCGAGCGACATGCAGGAGATGGCCAACAAGGCCATCCTCAACGGCCTGTCCGAGTATGACGAGCGCCACGGCTACCGCGGCCCTGAAGCTCGCTTCCCGGGCAAGACCCTGGCCGCCTGGCAACAGGAGCTGAGCAAGCAACGCACGTTGGGCGGCCTGGAACCTGCCATCGTCACGCGCGTGGAAAAGAGCGGTGTAAAAGTGCTGACCCGCGCAGGCAGCGAAGAAGAGGTTAGCTGGGACACCATGAAGTGGGCCCGCCCCTTCATCAACAGCAATTCGCAGGGCCGCGCACCGCAATCGCCTGCCGACGTTGCCCAAGTGGGTGATCTGGTACGCCTGCAGCGCCTGAATGACGGCAAGCTAAAGTTCAGCCAGGTACCAGGAGCACAGAGTGCGCTGGTCTCCCTCGACCCGCAGAACGGCGCCATCCGCGCCCTGGTCGGCGGCTTCTCGTTCGAGCAGAGCAACTACAACCGTGCCATGCAGGCCAAGCGCCAGCCAGGCTCGAGCTTCAAGCCGTTCATCTATAGTGCTGCACTGGACAGCGGCTACACTGCCTCCAGCCTGGTCAACGATGCGCCAATCGTGTTCTTCGACCAGTACCAGAACAATGAATGGCGACCCAAGAACGACACCAACACCTTCCTCGGCCCGATCCGCCTGCGTGAAGCGCTGTACAAGTCGCGCAACCTGGTGTCGATCCGCCTGCTGCAGGCCATGGGCGTGGACCGTACCATCGACTACATCGCCAAGTTCGGCTTCAACAAGCAGGACCTGCCGCGCAACCTTTCGCTGGCGCTGGGCACTGCAACCCTGACGCCGATGGAAATCGCCACGGGCTGGAGCACCTTTGCCAACGGCGGCTACAAGATCAATCCATACCTGATCGATCGCATCGAGAGCCGCAGCGGCGAGACCCTGTTCATCGCCAACCCCGCCCGCGTGCCGCAAGGCGCCGAAGACCATGCCGGCCTCGCAGCACCAGAGCAGCCGATCAGCACCGCTGCCCTGCCTGGCGAGGCGCCGTCCGCCCTGGGCCAGATCGCCCCGCCACCGCAGACGCCAGCTGTTGCCGAACAGATCGTCGATGGCCGCACCACTTACATCCTCACCAGCATGCTGCAGGATGTGATCAAGCGCGGCACAGGCCGCCGGGCATTGGCCCTGGGCCGTACCGACCTGGCCGGCAAGACAGGTACCACCAACGAATCCAAGGACGCCTGGTTCTCCGGCTACAACGCCGATTACGTCACCACCGTATGGGTCGGTTTCGACCAGCCTGAAACCCTCGGTCGCCGTGAGTACGGCGGTACGGCAGCCCTGCCGATCTGGATGAGCTTCATGGGTGCGGCACTGAAGGACAAGCCAAGCCATGCACCGGCGGAACCGGAAGGCATCCTCAGCCTGCGGGTGGACCCGGTCAGTGGCCGTGCCGCTTCGCCAAGCACGCCAGATGCCTACTTCGAGCTGTTCAAGGCCGAGGACTCTCCACCGTCGGTGGATGAACTGGGCAACGGCACTGCGCCGGGCAGCCCACTGCCAGCGGACGAAGCAGCGCCGATGGATCTGTTCTGATTCGCAGACTAACCCCGCCCCTGTAGGAGCGGCCTTGTGTCGCGAAAGGGGTGCGTAGCGCCCCCAGGATTCATGCTCCGAGCAAAGCGTGCCGGGGCCGCTCTGCGACCCTCTCGCGACGCGAGGCCGCTCCTACAGCGGGCCACGTCAGCCGGGACACTGGCAAACAAAAAAGCCCCGGCTCTTGCGAGCCGGGGCTTTTTTGTGTCGCTACAGCTGCAATCAGCCGTTGAACACTTCATCCACGCTGGTCAGCGGGTAGTGCTTCGGATACGGCAGGGTAGCTACGCCGGACTCGATGGCAGCCTTGGCCACAGCGTCGGAAACGACGGTAATCAGACGAGCGTCCAGTGGCTTCGGAATGATGTACTCACGGCCGAACTCCAGGCCTTCGACACCGTAGGCTTCGCAGACTTCTTTCGGCACTGGCAGCTTGGCCAGGTCTTTCAGCGCGATGGCGGCAGCGATCTTCATTTCTTCGTTGATGCGCTTGGCGCGAACGTCCAGGGCACCACGGAAGATGAACGGGAAGCCCAGTACGTTGTTGACCTGGTTCGGGTAGTCGGAACGACCGGTAGCCATGATCACGTCGCTGCGAGTGGCGTGAGCCAGCTCTGGGGAGATTTCCGGGTCCGGGTTCGAGCAGGCGAACACGATCGGGTTGGCAGCCATCGACTTCAGGCCTTCCGGGCTCAGCAGGTTCGGGCCGGACAGGCCTACGAACACGTCAGCACCGTCCAGGGCATCGGCCAGGGTGCGCTTGTCGGTCGCGTGGGCGAACTGGGCCTTGTACTGGTTCAGGTCGTCGCGGCCAGCGTGGATCACGCCGCTGCGGTCGATCATGAAGATGTTCTCGACCTTGGCACCCATGCTGACCAGCAGCTTCATGCAGGAGATGGCGGCAGCGCCGGCACCGAGGCAGACGATCTTGGCGTCTTCCAGCTTCTTGCCGGCGATTTCCAGGGCGTTGATCATGCCGGCCGCGGTGACGATTGCGGTGCCGTGCTGGTCATCGTGGAACACCGGAATGTCGCACTGCTCGATCAGCGTGCGTTCGATTTCGAAACACTCTGGGGCCTTGATGTCTTCGAGGTTGATGCCACCGAAGGTGATGGAGATGCGGCGAACGGTGTCGATGAAAGCCTGCGGGCTTTCCGATTCGACTTCGATGTCGAACACGTCGATACCGGCGAAACGCTTGAACAGAACGCCCTTGCCTTCCATCACTGGCTTGGAGGCCAGTGGGCCGAGGTCACCCAGACCGAGGATGGCGGTGCCATCGGAAATTACAGCGACCAGGTTGCCCTTGCCAGTGTATTTGTAGGCCAGCTCAGGATCACGGCCGATTTCGCGCACGGGTTCTGCAACGCCTGGGCTGTAGGCCAGGGCGAGATCGCGGGCGGTGGCGGTGGGCTTGGAGAGCTCGACGCTCAGTTTCCCCGGACGAGGTTGAGCGTGGTATTCGAGAGCGGCGGTTTTCAGGTCTGACATGGTGGGCATTCCGCTATTTACTGTTCTGACGGACCGCCGAGGATACGCAAAGAGCCGGGGAGCCACAAGACTGGTCAGTCACTTGTGTCAAGGCCTTTGGCCTACGACTTTAAGCTATCACGCACGGGGGCATTCGGCTCACAGTGTGTACAATCCGATAGCGAAATGTCTACATCTTTTCAGCCTGAAATGCGCTCCAGCATCCCGGGATCGGTCAACGGCAATACCCAGCGTCGCTGCCCCGGCTTGAGCCCTCCCTTGCGGGAACGATCCAGCACCCAGCCGCGCGCCTCGACCTGGCGTCCTTTGAGATTAGTGAAGAAGCTGGCGGGGAAGGTGCGTTGCAGACGAGCGGGGATCTGCAGCACAACAGCATCGTCCAGTTCGAGCCAGATCCCGCCACGATTGCGCTCAATGCTACGGATGGTGCCGCTGACAACGGCAAACCCGGATTGCCGCACATCGGCAGCGCTGCGCACTGGCGAGCTGCGCCACAGCCCGACCCGCGCCTGGCGTGCCACCCGCTCGGCTGCTTGCTGGCAACCTGCCAGGCGCACATTTGGCGCAACCGCTACGTGGTAGCCAAGGCCCTCGCTGAGCAGCCGTGCCTCCATATTGTCGCCATTACGGCCATAGATGTGCGCCAGGGTGCGTCCGTACTTGTCCTTGCCCTCGACACCGGGCACCAACCCGACGCGACCGTCACTGGCTTTGACCAACGCTTGCAGTCGCTGCCTGGCAGCCTCGGCATAAGGTTCACTGGTGCGCCCCCTGCGCCCGATTTCCGGGGCATTGATGCCGATCATGCGAACACTGCGACCGTCGGTCAGGCGCAACGTGTCGCCATCCACTACCCGGCGCACCGCCACCTGCTGTGGTTTGTCTGGCACGGGGCAGAACGCCAGGGCCGGTAGCTGCCAGATTGCGCCCACAAAAAAGGCGCCCACGAGGGGCGCCTTTTTCAGCAACAACGCGAAGCCCGAAGGATTCGCCATGCGCATGATTACTTCTTGGTACCGAACATACCGAAGCGATCGGCGAACTTCTGTACGCGACCACCGGTGTCCAGGACTTTCTGCTTACCGGTGTAGAACGGGTGGCACAGGTTGCAAACGTCGATCGCCAGGGTGTCGCCCAGGGTCGAACGAGTTTCGAACTTGTTACCGCAGCTGCAGGTGACTGCAACTACTTCGTAGTTCGGGTGGATACCTTCTTTCATGGTCACTTCCTCGAGCTGCGTGCCGCCACCCAACACCTATTGTTGAATACCGCACGTAATTAGGCGGCGAATAATACCAGAGCATCACGCCAACGCAAGTTGTCGCTTGCACCGACCGTCGTCTGCTAGGCTCGCCAGTCTTTGAAACACCCTCTGAGACCTTCCGCGTGTCCGACGTCATCCTGCGCCTTGCCCTGCCCTCCCCGTTGCGCCGCCTGTTCGATTACCGGGCGCCAGCGAGCATGGCGCGCCAGGTGCTGACCCCGGGCATGCGCATCCGCGTACCCTTCGGGCGCCGCGAAATGATTGGCGTACTGGTGGAAGTGTGCGAGCACAGCGAGGTGCCGGCCGAGAAGCTCAAGCCTGCCAGTGCCTTGCTCGACCCGGTCTCGCCGATCCCGGCATCGCTGTTCAGGTTGTGCCTGTGGACTGCCCAGTACTACCAGCACAGCCTGGGCGACACCTTGAGCTGGGCCCTGCCCACGCTGCTGCGCCAGGGCGAACCTGCCGAGATGCGCCAGGAGCGCTTCTGGCACGTGGCACCCGGCGCACGCCTGGAGGACCCTCGCATCGCCCGTGCCCCGCGCCAGCGCGACGCCCTCAAGACCCTGGCCCAGCACCCCCACGGCGTAGCGCACAGCCTGCTGGGCAAGCTCAACCTGAACAAGGACAGCCTTGACCTGCTGCTGGCCAAGGAGCTGGTTCAGGTCGAGGTACGCCGCCACCTGCCGGCGCACCGCCACGAGCACTGGCTGGCGCAGCCGGAACTGCCCCTCAATGAAGAACAGCGCCAAGCCTTCGACGCGGTGCGCGAGGGTTTTGGCGGCTTCGGCGCCTTCCTGCTGGCCGGCGTCACCGGCAGCGGCAAGACCGAGGTGTACCTGCAACTGATTCGTGAAACCCTCGAAGCCGGCAAGCAGGCGCTGGTGCTGATCCCCGAGATCAATCTCGGCCCGCAGACCCTGGCGCGCTTCGAGCAGCGTTTCAACGCCCGCATCGCCCTGCTGCATTCGGCCGTGAGCGACCGCGAGCGCCTCGATGCCTGGCTGGCTGCCCGCGACGGCGAGGCCGACATCATCATCGGCACACGTTCGGCGCTGTTCACGCCAATGAAGACCCCCGGCCTGATCATCATCGACGAAGAGCACGATGGGTCCTACAAGCAACAGGAAGGCCTGCGCTACCACGCCCGCGACCTCGCGCTGGTGCGCGCCCATCAGGAAAACATTCCGATCCTGCTCGGCTCCGCCACGCCGTCGCTGGAGACACTGCACAACGCGCTCACCGGCCGCTATCGCCTGCTGCGCATGAACCAGCGCGCGGGCGGCGCACGTCCACCGCGCATGCTGCGCCTGGATGTGAAAAGCCTGCCGCTGGACAGCGGTATCAGTGGCCCATTGCAGCAGGCCATCCGCCAGACCCTGGAAGCCGGCCAGCAAGTCCTGGTGTTCCTCAACCGTCGTGGCTTCGCTCCGACCTTGCTGTGTCATGACTGCGGCTGGCTGTCAGAATGCCCACGCTGCGATGCCCGCATGACCGTGCACCAGCGCTCTGGCGTGCTGCGCTGCCATCACTGCGGCTACGACGAGCGTCTGCCGCAGCAGTGCCCGCAGTGCAACCACGTCGACCTGCGGCCGGTGGGCGCCGGTACCGAACGCGCCGAAGAGCGACTGAAGGTGTTGTTCCCGGATTACCCAATCCTGCGCGTTGATCGCGACAGCACGGCGCGCAAGGACGCCATGCACCATTTGTTCAGCACCATTCAGCGAGGCCAGCCAAGCATCCTGGTCGGCACCCAGATGCTGGCCAAGGGTCACCACTTCCCGCGGGTGACACTGGTCGCCATTCTCGACGCCGATGGCGGGCTGTTCTCGGGGGACTTCCGCGCCAGCGAGCGCATGGCCCAGCTGATCGTCCAGGTTGCTGGGCGAGCAGGGCGCGCTGAAGAGCCTGGCAAGGTGATCATCCAGACCCACCTGGCCGACCACCCGCTGCTGGTGCAACTGACCGAGCAAGGCTACTTCGCCTTCGCCGAGCAAGCCCTGGACGAACGCCGCAACGCCGGGCTGCCGCCATTCTCCCACCTTGCCCTGCTGCGGGCCGAAGCGCACAAGCCCGGCCAGGCCGAAGGCTTCCTCGACGAAGCCTGCGCCGCTGCCGAGCGCCTGGTCGCCGAACAGTGCCTGCCCGGTATCGAACTGCTGGGGCCGGTGCCTGCACCCATGGAGCGGCGCGCCGGGCGCTTCAGGGCGCAATTGTTGATTCAGGCCAACACCCGAGCCCCCTTGCATCGACTGATCAGTGCCTGGTTGCTAGTGTTGGAGCAACTGCCGAGCGGGCGCCAGGTACGCTGGTCTCTGGATGTCGACCCGGTTGACCTTTATTAAGCTTCGGCCCCAAAGGTTGGCAACCCGCCCCTGGCAACGGATAATGCCCAGTTTTTCCACCTGCGCATCCAGGCGCTCCACCGCGCTTGCGGTCGAAAAGAGATCCCCATGAAAGACACCATTCGCCAGCTGATCCAGCAAGCCCTCACCCAACTCGTCACCGACGGTGTGCTGCCTGAAGGGCTGTCGCCGGCGATTCAGGTGGAAAACGCCCGGGACAAGACCCACGGCGATTTCGCCAGCAACATCGCCATGATGCTGGCCAAGCCGGCCGGCATGAAACCGCGCGACCTGGCCGAGAAGCTGATCAATGCCCTGCCGGCCAGCGCCGACATCAGCAAGGTCGAAATCGCCGGCCCAGGCTTCCTGAACTTCTTCCAGAACACCGATGCCCTGGCCAACCGCCTGGATGCCGCCCTCGCCGACGCCCACCTGGGCGCGCGCAAGGCCGGGCCCAAGCAGAAGGTGGTGATCGACATGTCGGCACCGAACCTGGCCAAGGAGATGCACGTCGGCCACCTGCGTTCGACCATCATCGGTGACAGCGTCGCGCGCGTGCTGGAGTTCCTTGGCGACGAAGTGATCCGCCAGAACCACGTGGGCGACTGGGGCACCCAGTTCGGCATGCTGCTGGCGTATCTGGAAGAAAACCCGATCACCAGCGACGAGCTGTCGGACCTGGAGAACTTCTACCGCGCCGCCAAGAAGCGTTTTGACGAATCCGAAGCGTTCGCCACCCGCGCCCGTGGCCTGGTGGTCAAGCTGCAGGCAGGCGACCCTGAGTGCATGGCCTTGTGGACGCGCTTCAAGGACATCTCGCTGTCGCACTGCCAGAAGACCTACGAGCTGCTCAACGTCAAGCTGACCATGGCCGACGTGATGGGCGAAAGCGCCTACAACGCCGACCTGGCCAACGTGGTTTCCGACCTCAAGGCCAAGGGCCTGCTGGTCGAGGACCAGGGCGCCCAGTGCGTATTCCTCGAGGAATTCAAGAACAGCGAAGGCGAGCCTCTGCCGGTGATCGTGCAGAAGGCTGATGGCGGCTATCTCTACGCCACCACCGACCTGGCTGCCGTGCGCTACCGCAGCAACGTGCTCAAGGCCGACCGCGCCCTGTATTTCGTCGATCAGCGCCAGGCCCTGCACTTCAACCAGGTGTTCGAAGTTGCCCGCCGCGCCGGCTTCGTCGGCCACCCGATGCAGATGGAGCACATGGGCTTCGGCACCATGAACGGCGCCGACGGCCGCCCGTTCAAGACCCGCGACGGCGGCACCGTGAAGCTGATTGATCTGCTCACCGAGGCCAAGGAGCGCGCCTACGCGCTGGTCAAGGAAAAGAACCCGAGCCTGGCCGAAGACGAACTGCGGCACATCGGTGAAGTGGTAGGTATCGGCGCGGTGAAATACGCCGACCTGTCCAAGCACCGCACCAGCGACTACAGCTTCAACTTCGAACTGATGCTCAATTTCGAAGGCAACACTGCGCCATACCTGCTGTATGCCTACACCCGTGTGGCCGGCGTATTCCGCAAGCTGGGCAAGGGCTTCGACGAGGTCGACGGCAACATCGTGCTGCAGGCCGCTCATGAGCAAGACCTGGCTGCGCGCCTGGCCCAGTTCGGCGAGATCCTCAACAGCGTCGCCGAAAAGGGCACCCCGCACGTGCTGTGCAGCTACCTGTACGACCTCGCCGGCCTGTTCTCGAGCTTCTACGAGAACTGCCCGATCCTCGCCGCCGAGACGCCGGAACAGCAGCAAAGCCGCCTGCGCCTGGCTGCGCTGACCGGCCGCACCCTCAAGCAAGGTCTGGAACTGCTCGGCCTGGAAACCCTGGAGCGCATGTAAGTTGGCTGCCAAGAAAAAACCTGCCCCCAAACGCGGCGCCAGCCGTCAGACGGCCCCTGCCAAGCAGCCGATCCCCGGCTGGGTATGGCTGGCGGTCGGCCTGACGGTCGGTGCATTCATCGTTTTCTTGATGAAACTCGAGCCCGGTGGAGGTGACATCAAGCGCACCAAGCCCGAGCAGCAGAAGCCGGAGAAGGTGGCCGAAGCCAGCAAGTCGGCCACCCCTGCAACGCCACAACCGCCGGTGAAGCCGAAATACGACTTCTACACCCTGCTGCCGGAGTCCGAGGTAATCGTGCCGCCTGAGGCCGTGCCGGAAAAGACCCCGCCGGTGCCCGCGCAGCCGGTGACCCCGGTCACGCCGGCTGAAGCGGCAAAAATCGACACCGCCCGTGCCCAGGCCGCGCTGTTGGGCCAGACTCCGCCCCCAGCCCCACCGGTGATCAAGCCTGCGGCGACCACGCAGTACTTCCTGCAGGCCGGTTCGTTCCGCAAGCAGGCCGATGCCGACAAGGTCCGCGCGCAGATCATCCTGCTCGGCCAGGTGGTCAAGGTCGAGTCGGGTACCGTCAAGGAAGAAACCTGGTACCGCGTGCTGGTCGGCCCATTCAGCAACCGCGAACAGCTGACCGTGGCGCAGAAGCAGTTGGCGGGGGCGGGGTTCAGCAACCTGCTCCTGCAGCAGCGACAGACCCGCCAGTAACGAAAAAGGCCTTGCCGCACACCGCGACAAGGCCTTTTTTTGTGGATGTCCGTGGCCTTAGCGACTGCGAGCGTTGGCTTCGGAAATCTGGCTGTTCAAGGTCCAGAAGTCATACAGCACACCCACCAGGAACAGGCCGCCGGTGAAGAAGTAGATGATCGCCGAGATCCACTTGCCCTGGTACAGACGGTGCGCGCCAAAGATCCCCAGGAAGGTCAGCAGGATCCAGGCGATGTTGTAGTCGACGCGCCCGGACTGGAAGCGCATGTCCGCCTCACGGTCCATCGACGGGATCAGGAACAGGTCGATCAGCCAGCCAATGCCGAGCAGCCCCAGCGTGAGGAACCAGATCGTCCCGGTGATCGGCTTGCCGTAGTAGAAGCGGTGCGAGCCGGTGAAGCCGAAGATCCACAGCAGGTAGCCGATGACCTTGCTGTGGGTGTCGTGATACGGCGCCCCCTGTTGATAACTGTTCATTCATAGCCCTCGTGGGTTATCCGAAAATTTTCTAAATGAAAATGTGACTTTTCCGTCGCAGGCCGACGTACGGCAGCATGACAATCGACCAACGGCCCTGAAAGAGAGCAAAAAGCTGTTATAAAGTTGCGCGCCAAACACATAACATTCACAAGAGCTTCATCTATGCCGCCTTTATTCAAGACATGGCTGACCCTCTGCCTATTATTGCCCCTGGCCGCCCACGCCACCAATCGTGAGCAACGTCTTCCCAACGGTTTCACCGGCTATACCAGCAATGCCTCGGTGAGACACACCCCCGCCAAGCAGAGCACGCTGCATGCACGCTCGAACTATTCGGGCAAGGGCCACAACCTGCCTGCCGTTGCGGCGATGTCGCCGAAGCAGAGCAGCGATGTGCTCAGCCGTGCGGTCAACGTGCTCGGCACCCCTTATGTTTGGGGCGGCAGCAACCCGAAAAAAGGGTTCGACTGCAGCGGGCTGGTCAAGTACGCCTTCAACGACGTGGCAGACGTCGACCTGCCGCGTACATCCAATGCCATGGCCCAGGGCCACGGAGTGAAAGTCGCCAAGAGCGAGCTCAAGCCAGGCGACCTGATCTTCTTCAACATCAAGAGCCGTCGGGTCAATCACGTTGCCATCTACCTCGGCAACGACCGCTTCATCCATGCGCCGCGCACGGGCAAGCGGGTGAGCATCGACAGCCTGAGCAAGCCGTACTGGCAACAGCATTATGTGGTTGCCAAGCGGGTACTGCCCAAAGAGCAGCAACAGCTGAGCCTGGCCAAGCGCTGATCCTATCGGCGCCTGCCTGGGCTGGCCGTTTCGCGGATAAACCCGCTCCCAAAGGGACTGCACAGCTCTCGAAACCTGCGCTGCCCCTGTTAGAGCGGGTTTACCCACGCAGAAGCCTGAACAGGCGCTAAAGATCGCTGATCAGTCCCCTATCCCTCAGCCCTCGCATCGCCCCCTCCATCGTCCGCATTCCTTCTGCCGCTCCGGTCTGCATCACCGAACACAACTGCGCCATTCTCCCCTCTCGCACCAGATTGCGCACCGCAGGTGTCGCCACCAGCACTTCGCGCGCGGCCACTCGGCCGCCGCCCCCACGTTTGACCAGCACCTGCGCCACCACCAATCTCAGCGACTCCGCCAGCATCGCCCGCACCAAGGGCTTCTCTTCTGCCGCGAACACCTCCACCAGCCGGTCGATGCTGCTTGCCGCCGTCCGCGTATGCACCGTTGCCAGCACCAGATGCCCCGTCTGCGCTGCGCGCAACGCCAGGCGGACGGTTTCCAGATCGCGCAGTTCGCCGATCATGATCACATCCGGGTCCTGACGCAGGGCGCTGCGCAGCCCCTGAGCGAAGTCACGACAATGCCGGCCGATCTCGCGCTGATTGACCAGGCTGCGTTGGCTGCTGTGGACAACCTCGACAGGGTCTTCGAGAGTGATGATGTGCAGTGCCTGCTCACGATTAAGCCGGTCGATCAGAGCCGCCAGGGTACTCGACTTGCCACTACCGGTCGGGCCGCCCACCAGCACCAGGCCATCCGTGTGCTGCGCAACGGCTTGAAACACTTCTTCAAGTTCAAGCTCATCGATACTGGCAATACGTTGCGGAATCAGACGAAACGCTGCAGCCAGGCCGTTTATCTGTCGAAACAGGCTGAGACGAAAACGCCCCAGAGATGCCAACTCCAGGGCCAGATCCAGTTCATCGCCCTGCAACCATTGCCGGCACTGGCCCTCGTCGAGCAGCGCTGACAGCGCGTCGTTCATTGCTGCTGAGGTCAGGCTCGGCAGCGCCATGCGCCGCAGCTCGCCATCCACGCGCAGCATCGGTATCTCGCCCGCCGCCAGATGCAGGTCGCTCGCCCCTGCCTCCACGGCCCGGGCCAACAGGTCGGTCGCGTCCATGAGACTCCCCAATAGCCATCAAGCAGGTAGAATGCCGAAGATCTCCAGAGCCGACGGCATCGATCCATGTCCACCATAGCAGACAACCTTACCGCCCTTGCCGCCCGCATCCACAGCGCCGCCCAGGCTGCCGGACGTGACCCGGCGAGCGTCCGGCTGCTGGCCGTAAGCAAGACCAAACCGGCCAGCGCCATACGCGAAATCTACGCTGCCGGTGTGCGTGACGTGGGTGAAAACTATCTGCAGGAAGCCCTGGCCAAGCAGCAAGAACTGCGTGACCTGCCCTTGATCTGGCACTTCATCGGCCCCATTCAGTCGAACAAGACCAAAGCCATTGCCGAACATTTCGACTGGGTACACTCCGTGGACCGCCTGAAGATCGCCCAACGCCTGTCCGAACAGCGCCCTGCGGGCCTGCCACCACTGAACATCTGCCTGCAGGTGAACGTCAGCGGCGAAGACAGCAAATCCGGTTGCGCCCCGGTCGACCTGCCCGCACTGGCCAGGGACGTGGCGGCACTGCCAAACCTGCGCCTGCGGGGGCTGATGGCGATCCCTGAGCCGACCGAAGACCGTACCGCCCAGGAGGCCGCCTTCGCCAGCCTGAACCAGCTACAGGCAAACCTGGGCCTTGGCCTCGACACCCTGTCGATGGGCATGAGCCACGACCTGGAAGCGGCCATTGCCCAAGGAGCGACCTGGGTACGTATCGGCACCGCCCTGTTCGGCGCACGCCATTACGGCCCCGTCTGATTCCATGCTTTACTCACTCTTTCCTTCAAGGACCTGACATGAGCAAGACACGTATTGCCTTTATCGGCGCCGGCAACATGGCCGCCAGCCTGATCGGCGGCCTGCGTGCCCAGGGCATGGACGCGGCGCAGATCCGTGCCAGCGACCCCGGCGCCGAAACCCGCACCCGCATCCAGGCCGAGCACGGCATCGAAGCTTTCGCAGACAACGCCCAGGCGATTGCCGGTGCCGACGTGGTCGTGCTGGCGGTTAAACCGCAAGTCATGAAGGCCGTGTGCGAGTCACTGAAGCCTAACCTGGCTGCTGGCCAGCTGATCGTCTCGATCGCCGCCGGCATCACCTGCGACAGCTTGCAGACCTGGCTCGGCGCCCGTCAGGTGGTGCGCTGCATGCCCAACACGCCAGCGCTGCTGCGCCAGGGTGTCAGCGGCCTGTACGCCACCGCTGAAGTGTCCGCCGAACAACGCCAGCAGGCCGAACAGCTGCTGTCGGCAGTCGGTACCGCCCTGTGGCTTGAGCAAGAGCAACAACTGGACGCCGTCACTGCGGTCTCCGGCAGCGGCCCGGCCTATTTCTTCCTGTTGATCGAAGCGATGACCGCTGCTGGCGAAAAACTCGGCCTGCCACGCGAAACCGCCTCGCAACTGACCCTGCAAACTGCCCTGGGCGCCGCGCGCATGGCGGTGGCCAGCGATGTCGACGCCGCAGAGCTGCGCCGCCGCGTCACCTCGCCAGCCGGCACCACCGAGGCGGCGATCAAGTCGTTCCAGGGCAATGGTTTCGAAGCCATCGTCGAGCAGGCGCTGGAGGCGGCGTCGAAGCGTTCTGCCGAGCTGGCCGAACAACTGGGCAAATAAGGAGCCGTTGATGAATGCATTGTCCGGCGCCGCGATCTTCGTGGTGCAAACCCTGGTCAGCCTGTACCTGGTGATCGTCCTGCTGCGCTTCGTGCTGCAACTGGTCAAAGCCAATTTCTACAACCCGCTGAGCCAGTTCGCCGTGCGCGCAACCCAGCCACTGCTCAAGCCGATCCGCCGGGTGATTCCGAGCATCGGCGGCCTCGACACCTCGTCGCTGCTGCTGGCGATCGTCATCCAGGCGCTGCTGATGGGCTTCGTGCTGATGGTCACCTACGGCACCTTCGGCGACGTGCTGCACCTGCTGATGTGGGCCATCATCGGTATCACCTCGCTGTTCCTGAAAATCTTCTGGGTGGCGATGATCGTCATGGTGATCGTGTCCTGGGTCGCACCGAACAGCCACAACCCGGCTGCCGAGCTGGCCTGGCAGATCAGCGAACCGGTGCTGGCACCGTTCCGCCGTATCGTGCCCAACCTGGGCGGCATGGACATCTCGCCGATCTTCGCCTTCCTGGCGATCCAGGTGATCCAGTCATTCGTCATGCCGCCTCTGGCCGCCTATGCCGGCATGCCACAGGAACTGTGGCGGATGATCTGAGCCCAAGGACTGCTGCTTACCTCCAGTGGCAAGCCTTCGCTTGCCGCTGGGGGGAGTGCTCTTTAGACTTACGCCTCCGTCAAGCGTGAGCAGGGTCGATGTCCACTGTCCTTCCCGAAGATTCCGTCGGTCTGGTTACACCGCAAATTGCCAGCTTCGATGAACCGCTGGCCTTGGCCTGCGGCCGTTCGCTGAACAGCTACGAGCTGGTCTACGAGACCTATGGCACCCTGAATGCCAGCGCGAGCAATGCCGTGCTGATCTGCCATGCCCTGTCCGGCCATCACCATGCCGCGGGCTACCATGCCGCCACCGACCGCAAGCCGGGCTGGTGGGAC
Organism: Pseudomonas sp. NBRC 111130; assembly: GCF_001320485.1. Classification (NCBI taxonomy): domain Bacteria; kingdom Pseudomonadati; phylum Pseudomonadota; class Gammaproteobacteria; order Pseudomonadales; family Pseudomonadaceae; genus Pseudomonas; species Pseudomonas sp. NBRC 111130. The sequence goes on along the minus strand of NZ_BCBG01000011.1, from coordinate 16,519 downwards.
AGCTGCATCGGTCCCGGTAAACCGATCGACACCAACCGCTTCTTCGTGGTCAGCCTGAACAACCTCGGCGGCTGCAATGGCAGCACCGGCCCGAGCAGCGTCAATCCGGCCACCGGCAAGCCTTATGGCGCCGAGTTCCCGGTACTGACCGTTGAAGACTGGGTGCATAGCCAGGCGCGCCTGGCCGATCGCCTGGGCATCCAGCAGTGGGCTGCCATCGTGGGTGGCAGCCTGGGGGGCATGCAGGCCCTGCAATGGACCATCACCTACCCTGATCGCGTGCGCCACTGCGTGGATATCGCCTCGGCCCCCAAACTGTCGGCGCAGAACATCGCCTTCAACGAAGTGGCACGCCAGGCCATCCTTACCGACCCTGAGTTCCACGGCGGTTCGTTCCAGGACCAGGGCGTGATCCCCAAGCGCGGCCTGATGCTGGCACGCATGGTCGGCCACATCACGTACCTGTCCGACGACTCGATGGGTGAGAAATTCGGCCGCGAGCTGAAGAGCGACAAGCTCAACTACGACTTCCACAGTGTCGAGTTCCAGGTCGAAAGCTACCTGCGCTATCAGGGCGAGGAGTTTTCCGGCCGCTTCGACGCCAACACCTACCTGCTGATGACCAAGGCCCTGGACTACTTCGACCCGGCCGCTGCCAATGGCGGCGACCTGGCTGCAACCCTGGCCCACGTCAAGGCGGATTACTGCATCATGTCGTTCACCACCGACTGGCGCTTCTCGCCGGCCCGCTCGCGGGAGATCGTCGACGCCCTGATGGCGGCCCGCAAGAACGTCTGTTATCTGGAGATCGATTCGCCTTACGGCCACGATGCCTTCCTGATACCCACGCCTCGCTACATGCAGGGTTTCGCGAACTACATGAACCGCATCGTCATCTGAGGACAGCATGAGAGCCGATCTGGAAATCATCCACGACTGGATTCCCGCCGGCAGCCGGGTACTCGACCTGGGCTGCGGCAGCGGCGAGCTGCTGGCCTCGCTGCGCGACCGCAAACAGGTCACCGGCTATGGCCTGGAGATCGACCCCGACAACATCGCTGCCTGCGTGGCGAGGGGCGTCAACGTCATCGAGCAGGACCTCGACAAGGGCCTGGGCAACTTTGCCAGCAACAGCTTCGACGTGGTAATCATGACCCAGGCCCTGCAGGCCGTGGAATACCCAGACCGCATCCTCGATGAGATGCTGCGGGTGGGCCGCCAGTGCATCATCACGTTCCCCAACTTCGGCCACTGGCGCTGCCGCTGGTACCTGGCCACCAAGGGGCGCATGCCGGTCTCGGACTTCATGCCGTACACCTGGTACAACACGCCGAACATCCACTTCTGCACCTTCGCCGACTTCGAAGAGCTGTGCCATGAGCGCCGCGCCAAGGTTCTTGACCGCCTGGCCGTCGACCACTTGCACCGTAACGGGTGGGGCGGGCGGCTTTGGCCTAATCTTCTAGGTGAAATCGGCATCTATCGCGTCAGCAGCCCGGGCCTGCAGGAGCATCAACTGGCGGTCTGACGCCCACCGGAGGACTCGCACCATGCGTCGCCTAGCCCTGTTCCTGATCAGCCTGTGCCTGGCCCTGCCAGCGATGGCAGCCGATGCCGCCCGACCTGAGCGCAAGGAAGTGTTTGGCGACGTGACGGTGCACTACAGCGCCTTCACCTCAAGCCTGTTGCAACCGGACATCGCCGCTGCCACCGGGCTCAACCGGAGCAAGAACCAAGGCGTGCTCAACATCGCTGTGCTCAAGGCCGACAAGCCGGCCATGGCGGTGGTCAGCGGCACGGTGAAGGACCTGACCGGGCGCACAAGCCCGCTGTCGTTCAAGCAGATAACCGACCAGGGCGCGGTGTATTACATCGCCCAGTTCAAGATCGAGCAGGCCGAAACCTTGACCTTCGACCTGAATGTCGAAACCGGCGGGGTCAGCCATCAACTCAGTTTCAACCAGGAAGTGTTCCCAGGCGAATGATGAATTTCCAGCAACTCGTATTGGCCAGCCATAACGCCGGCAAACTCAAGGAACTCCAGGCCATGCTCGGCCAGTCCGTGCAGCTGCGCTCGATCGGTGAGTTCAGCCAGGTCGAACCCGAAGAGACCGGCCTTTCGTTCGTCGAGAACGCCATCCTAAAGGCCCGCAACGCTGCGCGCATCTCGGGCCTGCCGGCGCTGGCCGACGATTCCGGCCTGGCAGTTGACTTCCTCGGAGGCGCACCGGGCATCTACTCGGCGCGCTATGCCGATGGCAAGGGTGATGCGGCGAACAACGCCAAGCTGCTCGAGGCGTTGAAGGACGTGCCGCCAGAACAGCGCGGTGCCCAGTTCGTCTGCGTTCTGGCGCTGGTGCGCCATGCCGACGACCCACTACCAATTCTTTGTGAAGGCCTGTGGCACGGCAGCATCCTGTTCGAGGCCAGCGGCGAGCATGGCTTCGGTTATGACCCGCTGTTCTGGGTGCCGGAGCGCAAGTGCTCCAGCGCCGACCTCGCGCCTGAGGATAAGAACCAGCTCAGCCACCGCGCCCGCGCCATGGCCCTGCTGCGTCAACGTCTGGGCCTGGCATGATCGCAACGCTGTCCGCAGTCGACGCGGTGGCGCTCACCCGCCTGCCGCCGTTGGCCCTGTACATCCACATCCCGTGGTGCGTGCGCAAATGCCCGTACTGTGACTTCAACTCCCACGCCGCCGGGCCCGAGCTGCCGGAAGAGGCTTACGTCGACGCGCTGTTGACTGACCTCGACCTGGAGCAAGCCGCCGTGCAGGGCCGGCCCCTGTCGTCGATTTTCTTCGGCGGCGGGACCCCGAGCCTGTTCAGTGCCAAGGCCCTGGGGCGTCTGCTGCGCGGCGTGGAGCAACGCATCCCGTTCGCGGCAGACATCGAGATCACGCTTGAGGCCAACCCCGGTACCTTCGAGCAAGAGAAGTTCGAGGCCTACCGGCAGACCGGTATCAATCGCCTGTCCATCGGTGTACAGAGCTTCCAGCCGGCCAAACTCCAAGCGCTGGGCCGCATTCATAATGGCGACGAAGCGATCCGCGCCGCTGGCATGGCGCGCGCGGCCGGCTTCGACAACTTCAACATGGACCTGATGCACGGCCTGCCTGACCAGTCGCTGGATGACGCGTTGGGCGATCTGCGTCAGGCCATCGACCTCGGGCCGACGCACTTGTCGTGGTACCAGCTGACGGTCGAGCCAAACACGGTGTTCTGGAACCAGCCGCCAGAGCTGCCTGAAGACGACATCCTCTGGGACATCCAGGAAGCCGGCCAGGCGCTGATGGCGGCCAACGGTTTCAAGCAGTATGAAGTTTCGGCCTATGCCCAGGTTGACCGTGCCGCCCGGCACAACCTCAACTACTGGCGCTTCGGCGACTTCATCGGCATCGGTGCCGGCGCCCACGGCAAGCTGACGTTCGCCGATGGCCGCATCCTGCGCACCTGGAAGACCCGTCTGCCCAAGGACTACCTGAACCTGGCCAAGCCGTTCAAGGCCGGCGAGAAGCTGTTGCCGGTGGATGAGCTGCCGTTCGAGTTCCTGATGAACGCCCTGCGCCTCACCGATGGTGTGGAAGCCGAGCTGTTCACCCAGCGCACCGGGCTGCCCCTGGCACAGCTGGCCGAAGCCCGCCGCGCCGCCGAACAAAAGGGCCTTTTGCAGGTCGAACCGGATCGACTGGTGGCCACGCCACGCGGCCAGCTGTTCCTCAATGACCTGCTGCAGTATTTCTTGACCTAAGGATGACCCATGGATCTGGTACTTGATCTGCTCGCCACGGTTTCGCGCTGGAGCCGCAGCAATCTGTCTGAGATTTCCCTGGCCCTGGTAGGCTGCCTGCTGGTGCTGTTCGGCACCGACATCAAAGGCTGGGTGGACCAGCGCCTGGGTGCCCTGGCGGGCGCGCTGCGGGTACCGGTGATGGCTGCCCTGGTGATGATCGGCAGTGGTGCAGCGTTGATCTATGCCACGCCCTGGGTGGTGAAGGGATTGGGGCAGTTCAACAACTATGCGCTGGCGCCGGTGTTGCTGGTGGTGCTGGTACTTATCGGCGTGGTGGCCGATCGGCGCGGCTGAACCTCGCTGCGAAACACTGCCTAGAGAGGTACACCTAGCATTTTTGCCAGTTTCGAAGATCCCGCGATCAACTTCTAATGCAGGCTCGCGCTGCCGCGATTATCAGCGCCAGACCACATTAATCAGTCTTTCGCGAGGTTTTCGAACATGGCTACTGCACCCTATGTCGATTTTTCGCCGTTCGGCGAAGGCGACTTCAACGGTTGGAACAAACAAAGCAACGGATGGGAGTTGATAACCGACCGAGAGGATGATGGTAATTACTTTGTGCGCTTCCCGGAAGGTTGGGAAGGCAACGTGCTGGGGCCCCTGCTCGACAAGACCGTCACCGGGTTCAAGCCGGGTAGCCGCTACCGGTTTAGTGTAGATTTCCGTACGATCCCCGGCGATGATTTGTTTCGCACCGACGTTACGCTTGATGTCATCGGCGTCGCGCAACTGGCCGATCGGACCTTGACGCGTTTCGATTGGGATACCCTTTCGCTGGACTTCACTGCCACCGCCACCGAGCACCGCTTGATGATCATCGCGCGCGATCGGCTTGCCGAAAACAGCGAAGATGTGAATGAGCCTGGAACATTGGGACGAGCCCGAGACATGTCCCTGGACTTCATCCGCGTCTACGAGCTGAGCGAACACACAGAGCGCTTCGACCAGTACCAGGACATCCACCTCTTGCCGCGCGAGGTGTTCAACGCCGACCACATGTCGATTGGCCTTGCCGACAGCGCCCCCGGCAGCATCGCTATCCACCCGGTGCTACCCGAAGAGGGTAAGGCCAATCTGAAAAAAGTGCTTTGCCTGGCCCATAACGGCGGCAACATTTTCCCCGCTCAAACCACCCACCTGGAACTGGTCGGCACTTATCATGCGGTGGCATTCAATTGGGCAGGTATTGGTCAGCAGGCTTCAGCCAAAGCGTTCAATGAAGCCGGTGAAGAAGTTGCCACGCAGTCTATCAGCCCACAGCCGGGCGAAACGACCAACGCCCATGTCGAACTGGTCGCCCGTCGAGAAACGTTGATCAAGCGGGTTGAACTCACCTGCGGCAACCGCACCTTCATCGACAGTATTCGCTTGCTCACCGAAACGCCTGCTGCCACTGCATCGCACCTGCGTCAGGCAGCTGACCAGTTCGGCTGCGATGACTGGAATGGCTGGAGCAAGACCGCTGCGGCCATCGACCTGCAACTGGAGAGCGCCGATGGCCTGTACCGTATTGCGCCAAGACACGGTGTCGAGCAGACCGACACCGGCATCCTGCTGGAAAAAACAGTATCAGGGCTGACCGCAGGCAACAATTACCGCTTCAGCGTCAAGGCCCGCAGCCAGGCCGGCAGCCAGGCTTCGGTGCAGCTGGGCATCAGCGATGTCTTTTCCGAGGCGCCTACCTTGCTCGGTGAAGAATGGCAGGATGTCGAACGCATTTTCACTGCCAGGCAAGCTAGCCACACCTTCAGCATTGAGGCCCCGGGCGGGGCGAATGCCAAGGCCCAGGCATTCTTGGTCGAAAACGCCTGGCTTTCGACCACCAACAGCATTGTCGAAGACTTCAACGATATCACTCCGACACCGATCATCCGGCCAGGCAACAGCCAACAGACCGCACACGTGACCATCAGCCTGGGCAATGATCAGCAAGGCCAGGTCCACATACATGCGGTAGGGCCTATCGATGGCATGACCGAAGGCAAGAACGTCTGCATCAATGACGGCTCGATTGCCGAGCAGCAAACCGTTCGCTTCGATCTTGCTTATGAATGCGTCGGGGTGAAGTTCTCACTAACCAGTATGCTTGCCAACCAGCCGGGCCAGTTGGTGACATTCTTCGCGGCTGACGGCGAAACGATCGGGTCCCACCCGGTAACGGAGCGCAACAGCTGGGTGAATTTCAGCGCTGCGGGCAAGCGAATCAAGGCGTTTGAAGTGACTGTCGTGGCGAAGAGACGGGCCAGCCTGGATTTCCTTACCCTGATACTCAATTAAGGAACCTGAAAAAAACCGCCTCTCTAGAGGCGGTTTTCGGTTTGCATACGGGGTACGTTGCAGGTTCAGTCCACTTTCTCGAACTTCAAATCCCAAACCCCATGCCCCAGCCGCTCGCCGCGGCGCTCGAACTTGGTGATCGGGCGCTCTTCGGGGCGCGGCACATAGGTGCCATCTTCAGCACGGTTGCGATAGCCCGGGGCGGCGCTCATCACTTCCAGCATGTACTCGGCATACGGCTCCCAGTCGGTGGCCATGTGGAACACTCCACCAGGCTTGAGCTTGCGCCGCACCAGTTCGGCGAACTCCAGCTGAACGATGCGGCGCTTGTGGTGACGTGCCTTGTGCCATGGGTCAGGGAAGAACAGCATCAGGCGGTCGAGGCTATTGTCGGCCACGCAGCGGTTGAGCACTTCAATCGCATCGCAGTCATACACCCGCAGGTTCTTCAGGCCTTGGGTCAGCACGCCGTTGAGCAGCGCGCCGACACCTGGACGGTGTACCTCGACCCCGATGAAGTCCTGTTCAGGCGCGGCAGCGGCCATTTCCAGCAGGGAATGGCCCATGCCGAAGCCAATCTCCAGGGTACGCGGCGCCGAACGGCCGAATACCTGGTCGTAGTCCACCGGGCTGTCGGCCAGCGGCAGGATGAACTGCGGGCCGCCCTGGTCGAGGCCACGTTGCTGGCCTTCGGTCATGCGCCCGGCGCGCATCACGAAGCTCTTGATGCGGCGGTGTGGGCGCTGGTCGCCGTCGGTGGGGATCGGCGTATCTTGCGAGTCAGTCATCGGGGGCTCTTACTTGATCAGACCATCCAGCGGCGAAGAGGCGCTGGCGTACAGTTTTTTCGGCATGCGGCCGGCCAGGTAGGCCATGCGGCCAGCGAGGATGGCGTGCTTCATGGCCTCGGCCATCAGCACCGGCTGCTGAGCGTGGGCGATGGCGGAGTTCATCAGCACGGCTTCACAGCCCATTTCCATGGCGATGGTGGCGTCGGAAGCCGTACCAACACCCGCGTCAACCAGCACCGGCACCTTCGATTCTTCAAGGATGATCTGCAGGTTGTAGGGGTTGCAGATACCCAGGCCAGTGCCGATCAGACCGGCCAGCGGCATTACCGCGATGCAGCCGGCCTCGGCCAGCTGGCGGGCGATGATCGGATCGTCGCTGGTGTAGACCATCACGTCGAAGCCATCCTTGACCAGAACTTCGGCGGCCTTGAGGGTTTCGATCACGTTGGGGAACAGGGTTTTCTGGTCGGCCAGCACTTCCAGCTTCACCAGGGTGCGCGACTCGTGGGACTTGTGGCCATCGAGCAACTCGCGGGCCAGACGGCAGGTACGCACCGCCTCGACAGCATCGAAGCAACCTGCAGTGTTTGGCAGGATGGTGTACTTGTCGGGCGACAGCACGTCGAGCAGGTTCGGCTCACCCGCATTCTGGCCAAGGTTGGTCCGGCGCACGGCCACGGTGACGATCTCGGCACCCGAAGCCTCGGTGGCCAAGCGGGTTTCTTCCATGTCACGGTACTTGCCGGTGCCGACCAGCAGGCGCGACTGGAAAGTGCGACCGGCCAGGATGAAGGGCTTGTCGCTACGAACGTTGCTCATCGTTGTTCCTCGGGAAAAGATTGCGGGGCTTGCAGGTAAACGCCGGCCCGGTTTCAGCCGCCACCAATGGCATGGACCACTTCGACCTGGTCGCCTTCGCTCAGCTGCGTGCTGTCGTGCTGGCTACGCGGCACGATATCCATGTTGAGTTCCACCGCCACCCGGCGCCCGGTCAGTTCCAGGCGGGCCAGCAGGGCCGCGACGCTTTCGCCAGCGGGCAATTCGTAAGGTTCACCGTTCAGTTGAATGCGCATGCGCACGGCCACCATTGTTCTTTGGGGGCCCGCATTCTAGCGCCGATCCACGCGTGAACCCAAGGGCGCTGCACGCCATTAGTCGCGATTGTGGACCGCTTGGTCAGCCCAGGCGCCAGGCAGCCATGCCCAGGCACAGCCAACCGGCAAGGAAGCACAGGCCGCCGAAGGGGGTGATGATGCCCAGTTTGCCCAGGCCGCTGAGCGTCAGCAGGTACAAGCTACCGGAGAACAGCACGATCCCCAGGGCGAACAGACCGCCAGCCCAGCCGACCAGGCGCCCCGGCAGGTGCGCCGAAAGCACGGCGACACCAAAGATCGCCAAGGCATGCACCAGCTGATAGGTGACCCCGGTATGGAAAATGGCCAGGTAATCAGCCGTCAGACGGTCCTTCAGGCCATGTGCGGCGAACGCGCCCAGGGCGACGCCGGTAAAGCCGAAGAAGGCAGCGAGCATGAGGAAGCTGCGAAGCATGGGACGACTCCTTGTATCGGGTCTGTATAATGGCCCGTTCCACCGGTCCGGCCAAGCCATCGCCATGCTGTCATCCATTCTCCGCCGCCTCGCCCGCGCCCTGCTCTGGTTCGCTGCCGGCAGCATCGTGCTGGTGCTGGTGTTTCGCTGGGTACCACCGCCTGGCACGGCCTTGATGCTCGAACGCAAGGTGCAATCATGGGTGAGTGGCGAGCCGATTGAACTGCAACGCGACTGGGAGCCATGGGAGAACATCTCCGACGAACTCAAGGTGGCAGTCATCGCCGGTGAAGACCAGAAGTTTGCCAGCCATTGGGGCTTCGACATTCCGGCCATCCAGGCGGCGCTGGCGTACAACGAGCGTGGCGGCAGCATTCGTGGTGCCAGCACCCTGACCCAGCAGGTAGCCAAGAACCTGTTCCTGTGGTCGGGACGCAGCTGGTTCCGCAAGGGGCTGGAGGCCTGGTTCACGGGGCTGATCGAACTGTTCTGGTCGAAGGAGCGGATTCTTGAGGTTTACCTGAACAGCGCCGAGTGGGGCAAAGGCGTGTTCGGCGCCCAGGCCGCGGCGCGTTATCACTTTGGTGTCGATGCCAGCCGGCTGACCCGCCAGCAGGCCGCACAACTGGCCGCCGTGCTGCCGAGCCCGATCAAGTGGAGTGCCAGCCGGCCCAGCGCCTATGTGGCAAGCCGGGCGGGCTGGATTCGCCGGCAGATGAGCCAGCTGGGCGGGCCCAGCTACCTGATGCAACTGGACAGCTCGCGCAGGCCGTAACCCCGACAAAAAAGCCGCTCACCCTCTCGGGTCAGCGGCTTTTCAATGCAGCCAGGTCAGGTCAGACGGTGATCAGCGCCTTGACCTTGTTCATTGCATTCTTCTCCAGCTGGCGAATACGCTCAGCAGAAACGCTGTACTTGTCAGCCAGCTCATGCAGCGTGGCCTTTTCTTCCGCCAGCCAGCGCTGGTAAAGGATATCGCGGCTCCGGTCATCCAGGCCTTGCAGTGCTTCGTGCAGGTTGCTGGTGGAGTTGTCGCTCCAGTCGGCATCCTCCAGCTGCACAGCCGGATCGTAGCGGTGGTCTTCCAGATAATGCGCTGGCGACTGGAAGGCGCTGTCGTCATCCGCTTCGGCTGCCGGGTCGAAGGCCATGTCCTGGCCACTCAGGCGGCTTTCCATCTCGCGCACTTCGCGCGGCTCGACGCCGAGGCTTTCCGCCACGCGATGCACTTCGTCGTTGTTCAGCCAGGCCAGACGCTTCTTCTGGCTACGCAGGTTGAAGAACAGCTTGCGCTGGGCCTTGGTGGTGGCCACCTTGACGATGCGCCAGTTACGCAGGATGAATTCGTGGATCTCTGCCTTGATCCAGTGCACGGCGAAGGACACCAGGCGCACACCCATTTCCGGGTTGAAACGCTTGACCGCCTTCATCAGGCCGACGTTGCCTTCCTGGATCAGGTCAGCCTGCGCCAGACCGTACCCTGCATAGCTACGTGCGATATGCACAACGAAACGCAGGTGGGCCATCACCATTTGCCGAGCGGCCTCGAGATCCTGCTCATAGTAGAGACGCTCGGCCAGATCACGCTCCTGCTCGACAGACAGCAGCGGGATGCTGTTGACCGTGTGCACGTAGGCTTCCAGGTTTGCACCGGGCACCAGGGCATAGGCAGGTTGCAACGATGTGGTCATTCAAGAACCTCCGACTTACAAAACTCGCGCCTTGTGAGCGCTGCCAACATTGACCCGGAACGACCGTACAAGTTCCATCGTGAAGGAAATGTCAATGCTGGCACGTAAAAACTATCGCGGCGCCAGCTCGTTCAAATGGCGGGCGACTGCGATCCATGCACCGATATACCCCAACAGCACCGCTCCGATCAAGAGCGACAGACCATCGGACGCCGGCACCCCGCCCAGGGCGAAGTCACTGCCATACAGCCCGGAAAGCCCTACCACGGCCTCGTTGAGCCAGTTCAGGCCAAAGGCCAGGATGGCCCAGGCCAGCACCCCCGCACCCAGGCCGTACAAGGCGCCCATGTACAGGAAAGGCCTGCGAACGTAGCTGTCTGTACCGCCCACCAGCTTGATCACTTCGATCTCGATGCGGCGGTTTTCGATATGTAGACGAATTGTGTTACCGATTACTAACAGCAGCGCGGAAATCAGCATTACCGCCAGGCCGAAGACAAAACGGTCGCCCAGCTTGAGGATCGCCGCCAGCCGCTCGACCCATACCAGGTCAAGTTGTGCATTCTCAACCCTCGGCAGCTCCGAAAGACGTTGACGAAGGGCTTCCAGGGCCGGTTTATCGACTTCGGTCGGGGTCACCACCACCACACCGGGCAACGGGTTGTCAGGCAGCTCGCGAAGGGCCTCGCCTAGCCCGGACTGCTGCTGGAACTCTTGCAGGGCCTGCCCGGGGCTGACGTATTGGGCGTCGGCGACCCCCGGCATGCGCTTGATGTCGTCACGCAGGGCTTCACCCTGCTGGCTACCAGCATCGAGCTTCAGGTACAGCGAAATCTGTGCGGCGCGTTGCCATGAGCCACCCAGCACCTCGATATTCTTCAGCAGCAGCGACAGCCCCATGGGCATGCTCAGGGCCACGGCCATCACCAGGCAGGTGAAAAAGCTGCCGATCGGCTGCTTGCCCAGCCGTCGAAGGCTGTCGGCCAAGCTGGCGCGATGGCTTTCCAGCCAGGCCTGCAGCAGGGTGCGGAAGTCCGGGCCGTCGTCATCGTGATCGCCGCCCTTCTTCCTGGCCGGCTGCGGGTCGGCAGCCTTGGGCGCAACGCGCTCGGAAACCTTTGGTGTACGTGTAGTGCTCATTGCCCGGCCTCCCCATCGCCGATCAGACGACCGCGCTGCAGGGTCAGCATGCGGTGGCGCATGCGCGCAATCAGTGCCAGGTCGTGACTGGCGATCAGAACCGTGGTGCCCAGGCGGTTGATATCCTCGAACACACCCATGATCTCCGCGGCCAGCCGCGGGTCGAGGTTACCGGTGGGCTCATCCGCCAGCAGCAAGGCCGGCTGGTGAACTATCGCGCGGGCAATACCGACCCGCTGCTGCTGGCCGGTGGACAGGTCGGCCGGGAACAGCTCGCCCTTGTCGGCCAGCGACACCCGCTCCAGCGCCGAATCAACGCGTTTGGCGATCTCGGCCTTGGACAAGCCGAGAATCTGTAGCGGCAGGGCGATGTTGTTGAACACGGTGCGGTCGAACAGCAGCTGGTGGTTCTGGAACACCACGCCAATCTGCCGACGCAGGAACGGGATCTGCGCATTGCTGATCTGGCCCAGGTCCTGCCCTGCCAGCATCAGCTTGCCGCTGGTCGGGCGTTCCATGGCCAGCAACAGGCGCAGCAAGGTGCTCTTGCCAGCACCCGAGTGCCCGGTGACGAACAGGAACTCGCCCCGGCGCGCGCGGAAACTCAGCTCGTGCAAGCCGACATGGCCGTTGGGGTAGCGCTTGGCAACCTGTTCGAATCGGATCATGGTCAGTCTCGCTCGGCGAACAGAGCCTTGACGAACGGCTCGGCTTCGAATGTGCGCAGGTCGTCGATGCCTTCACCGACCCCGATGAAGCGGATCGGCAGCTTGAACTGCTTGGCCAGGGCGAAGATCACCCCACCTTTGGCAGTGCCATCCAGCTTGGTCAGCGCCAGGCCGGTCAGCTCGACGCTCTGGTGGAAGTACTTGGCCTGGCTGATGGCGTTCTGCCCGGTACCGGCGTCGAGCACCAGCAGCACCTCGTGGGGTGCCTCGGCATCGAGCTTGCCGATGACCCGGCGGACCTTCTTGAGCTCCTCCATCAGGTTGTCTTTGGTGTGAAGCCGGCCAGCGGTGTCGGCGATCAGCACGTCGATACCACGGGCTTTGGCAGCCTGTACCGCGTCGAAGATCACCGAGGCGGAATCGGCGCCAGTGTGCTGGGCAATCACCGGGATCTGGTTACGCTCGCCCCAGACCTGCAATTGCTCCACGGCAGCGGCACGGAAGGTATCACCGGCAGCCAGCATGACCTTCTTGCCTTCCAGTTGCAGCTTCTTGGCCAGCTTGCCGATGGTGGTGGTCTTGCCGGCACCGTTCACGCCGACGACCAGAATCACATAGGGCTTGTTCTGCGCCTGGACCTTGAGCGGCTGCTCGACAGGGCGCAGCAGTGCTGCCAGCTCCTCCTGCAGCGACTTGTACAGCGCGTCGGCGTCGGCCAGCTGCTTGCGGGCGACCTTCTGGGTCAGGTTCTGAACGATGGCCGAGGTGGCTTCGACGCCGACGTCGGCCGTCAGCAGACGGGTTTCGATCTCGTCGAGCAGGTCGTCATCAATGACCTTCTTGCCCAGGAACAGGCTGGCCATGCCCTCGCCGATGCTGGCGCTGGTCTTCGACAGGCCCTGCTTGAGGCGGGCGAAGAAACCGGGTTTGGACTGCTCGGTGGCGACCGGGGCAGCGACCTCGGGAGCGGGTTGCGGCTCCACAGGTGCAGGGGCCACGACTGGCGCCACGACCACCGGTTCTGGTGCGGGACGCTCCGGAATCACGGGCGGCGCCTTCGGCTGCAGGTCCGGCACCAGCGCCACAGGCTCTTCGGCTACCGGCAGCACCAGGTTGCTGACAGGGGCTGCGTGCTCGACCACCGGGGCAGTCTCGACCGGCGCTGCTTGTACAGGCATGGAAGCGATTGGCTCGGGCAGCGGAGCGACCAGCGGCTCGGAAGCGACCGGTTCAGGCTCGGGCGCCACTACTGGCGTGGAAGCGACTGGCTCTGGCACAGGCGCTTCGACCACCGGAGGCATAGGCTCGACCGGCGCAGGCGGCTGTACTTCGACACGTGGCTGCTCGGCGGCGGGCTGCGGCGTTACCGGCTCGGCTGGCTGCACCTCGGGCGCTGGTAGCTCAGGCGTTTGAGGCTGTTCGGCGACAGGTTGCTGCGGCTTCTTGCGAAACCAGCTGAACAGGCCTTTTTTCTCGCCAGCCTCGGCCGGCGCTTTTTTGTCGTCGTTGGAACCAAACATGGAAGACGGCTATCTCAGGGTAGCGATGAGCCAGCAACTGGCACATCAGGAATTCTCTAAACGCAGAACAGACTATTTTGAATCCGACTGGTTCATGCGCAATGTTTTGTCTTAATGGGCCTGCGGGCCAGAACGGCGACAGGCATGGTCGCCAGGCAACCGGATCAGTATCCTAGCACCTCCTGGCCCGCCGACGCTAAACCAGCGGGCCGCCGAACAGGTTAATCTCCGTATGAATGCTCTAGCCCGCCGCGCCGCTGGCCTGTTGCTCGGCACGCTCTGCCTGCCGCTCGCGGCGTTCGCCGCCGACGTGCAACCGACCCACGAATTCATCCTCGACAACGGCCTGAAAGTGGTCGTGCGCGAAGACCACCGTGCCCCTGTGGTCGTCTCGCAGATCTGGTACAAGGTCGGCTCGAGCTACGAGACCCCAGGCCAGACCGGCTTGTCCCATGCCCTGGAGCACATGATGTTCAAGGGCAGCGCCAAGATCGGCCCTGGCGAGGCCTCGCGCATCCTGCGTGACCTCGGCGCGGAAGAAAACGCCTTCACCAGCGACGACTACACCGCCTACTACCAGGTGCTGGCCCGCGACCGCCTGCCAGTGGCCCTTGAGCTCGAAGCCGACCGCCTGGCCAGCCTGCGCCTGCCTGCCGACGAGTTCGCCCGTGAAATCGAGGTGATCAAGGAAGAGCGCCGCCTGCGTACCGATGACCAGCCAAGCTCCAAGGCCTTCGAGCTGTTCCGCGCCATGGCCTTCCCGGCCAGCGGCTACCACACCCCGACCATCGGCTGGATGGCCGACCTCGAACGCATGAAGGTCGAGGAACTGCGTCACTGGTACGAATCCTGGTACGCACCGAACAACGCCACCCTGGTGGTGGTCGGCGATGTCACCGCCGATGAGGTCAAAGGCCTGGCACAAAAATACTTCGGCAGCATCCCCAAGCGCGCCGTGCCACCCGCCAAACTGCCGCTGGAACTGGCCGAACCGGGCCAGCGCCAGCTGACCTTGCACGTACGCACCCAGTTGCCGAGCCTGATCTACGGTTTCAACGTACCGGGCCTGGCCACTGCCAAGGAGCCACGCACCGTGCATGCCCTGCGGCTGATCTCGGCCCTGCTCGACGGCGGCTACAGCGCGCGCATGCCGGCACGCCTGGAGCGTGGCCAGGAACTGGTGGCCGGTGCCTCGTCCAGCTACAACGCCTTTACCCGAGGCGACAGCCTGTTCCTGATCTCGGCCACGCCGAACGTGCAAAAACAGAAAACCTTGGCTGACGTCGAAAAAGGCCTCTGGCAGCTGCTCGACGAACTCAAGACCACTCCGCCAAGCGCCGAAGAGCTGGAGCGCGTGCGCGCGCAGGTCATCGCCGGGCTGGTCTACGACCGCGACTCCATCAGCAGCCAGGCCACCACTATCGGCCAGCTGGAAACCGTCGGCCTGTCCTGGAAGCTGATCGACAGCGAGCTGGACGAACTCAAGCGCGTCACCCCGGAAGACGTGCAAAACGCCGCACGCACCTATTTCACCCGCGAACGCCTGAGCGTTGCCCATGTATTGCCTGAGGAGTCCGCTCATGAGTGATCGCAGCGCACCACGCTACACCCTGATCGGCACGGGCATCATCGCGCTGGTAGTGGCCGTGGCCGCCGTGCTCGCCCGGCCGGCACATTCCGAGGCCGAAAGCAGCCCCGCCCGCCCGGCCAACACCCTGCAATCGCTGGCCGAGCTTGACGGCAAGGCACCCAGCAGGCGCCAGCTGAACATCCAGAACTGGACCACCGCCGAAGGCGCCCGGGTCTTGTTCGTCGAGGCCCGCGAGTTGCCGATGTTCGACTTGCGCGTGACTTTCGCCGCTGGCAGCAGCCAGGACGGCCACACCCCTGGCCTGGCCAGCCTGACCAACGCCATGCTCAACGAGGGCGTGGCCGGCAAGGACGTGACCGCCATCGCCGAGGGCTTCGAGGGCCTGGGTGCTGACTTTGGCAACGGTTCCTATCGCGACATGGCCGTGGCCTCGCTGCGCAGCCTGAGCGCCCGGGACAAACGCGAGCCCGCCCTCCAGCTGTTCGCCGAAGTGACCGGCAAGCCAACCTTCCCGGAAGACGCCCTGAAACGCATCAAGAACCAGCTGCTGGCCGGTTTCGAGTATGAGAAACAAAACCCTGGCAAGATCGCCGGCAAGGCGCTGTTCAGTAAGCTCTACGGCGATCACCCGTACGCTCAGCCAAGCGATGGCAGCGCCGAGAGCGTACCAGGCATCACTCTTGAGCAGCTGCGCGCCTTCCACGCCAAGGCCTATGCCGCTGGCAACGCGGTGATCGCCCTGGTCGGTGACCTTAGCCGCGAGGAAGCCGAGGCCGTCGCCGCCCAGGTCTCCGCTGCCCTGCCCAAAGGCCCGGCACTGGCCAAACCGGCCCAGCCGGTCGAGCCCAGGGCTGGCGTCACCCATATCGACTTCCCGAGCAAGCAGACGCACCTGATGCTCGCCGAGCTTGGCATCGACCGCCAGGACCCGGACTGGCCGGCCCTTTCGCTGGGCAACCAGATCCTCGGCGGCGGTGCCTTCGGCACCCGCCTGATGAGCGAAGTCCGCGAAAAACGCGGCCTGACCTACGGCGTGTACTCGGTATTCAGCCCGATGCAGGTGCGTGGCCCGTTCATGATCAACCTGCAGACCCGCGCCGAACTCAGTGAAGGCACGCTCAAGCTGGTACAGGACATCCTTGCCGACTACCTCAAGAGCGGCCCGACCCAGCAGGAGCTGGACGACGCCAAACGCGAGCTGGCCGGCAGCTTCCCGTTGTCCAATGCCAGCAATGCCAGCATCGTCGGCCAACTCGGCGCCATCGGTTTCTACAACCTGCCCCTGACCTGGCTGGAGGACTTCATGCAGCAGTCCCAGGCGCTGACCGTCGAACAGGTCAAGGCAGCGATGAACAAGCACCTGGCAGCCGATAAGCTGGTGATTGTCACCGTTGGCCCGAAAGTGCCACAGAAGCCACTGCCTGCCCCCACTGACAAACCGTCCGAGCAGCCGCTCGGCGTACCGGAGCACTAATGCCTAGATCCACCCCACCCGCCC